>NZ_JBXASW010000017.1:84983-122826 GCF_058809745.1 Variovorax sp. MPBD4-3 | reverse complement strand
ACCCGAGCCCGCGCCCGCGCCCAAGGCGCCCGACATTGCCCTGGAGCGCGAGAAGAAGCTCAAGGAGCAGAAGGAACAGAAAGAACGCGAGCTCGAGCAGCAGCAAAAGCAGCTGCAGAAGAAGAAGGAGCTCGAAGCCAAGCAGCGCGCCGAAGACGAGGCCCAGCGCAAGAAGGAACAGCAGCAGAAGCTGGCCGAGCAGAAGAAGCAGCAGGAGGCAGAGGCCAAGCAGGCTGAAGCCAAGAAGGCCGAGGCTGCGGCCAAGCAGGCCGCCGCCGACCGTGCCGCCACGCTCAAGCGCATGCAGGGCCTGGCCGGTGCCAGCGGCAGCGACGACTCAAAGGGCACGGCCATGCGCTCGTCGGGTCCGTCGAGCGGCTATGCAGGCCGCATTGCAGCGGCGGTTCGCCCGAACATCACCTTCCCCGATGCCGACACCGTGAACGGCAACCCGGCGGCGGAGTTCGAGGTGAGCCTGGCACCCGACGGCACCATCGTCGGCGTCAAGCTCAGCAAATCGAGCGGCCTGCCCGGCTGGGACGATGCGGCCGAGCGCGGCCTGCGCAAGACCGACAAGCTGCCGCGCGACACCGACGGGCGCATCTTCCCGTCGCTGATCGTGTCGCTGCGGCCCAAGCGCTGATACGGGCTTGCGCCTAACGCGCAGCTAAGAAAACGGGCCCATTCCGGGTGACTTGCACGTCACCCGGAACTCGATAATCAGGGCTCATGAATCCCACCGGCCGCATCCGATACGGCAGCAGTCCACTGCTCGCCAGCCCCACCCCCGTGTGGCGCAGCAAGTTCATCGTGGCCAGCATCGCTTTCGGCTTCATGCTGCTGGCGGCACGCGCGGCCTACGTGCAGATCTTCAACAACGACTTCTTCCAGCACCAGGGCGAAGTGCGCTACCAGCGCACGCTGGAGCTGCCGGCCAACCGGGGCCGCATCCTCGACCGCAACGGACTGATCCTGGCCTCCGACATTCCGGCGCCCAGCATCTGGGCCATTCCCGAGGACATCGAGCGCGACGACCCGGCGGTGCTGGCCAAGCTCCAGCAGGTGGCCAAGCTGCTGGGCATGCCGCAGAAGGAACTCGACAAGAAGCTGGAAGACGAGGACAAGAGCTTCGTCTGGATCAAGCGCCAGGTCGACCAGTCGGTCGCCAAGCAGGTGGCCGCGCTCAACCTCAAGGGCATCTACCTGCGCCGCGACTACCGCCGCCAGTACCCCGAGGGCGAGGCCGCCGCCCACCTGGCCGGCTTCACCAACGTGGAAGACGTGGGGCAGGAAGGCGTCGAGCTGGCCTTCAACCAGGAGCTGGCCGGCAAGTCCGGCTCGCGGCACGTGCTGAAAGACCGGCTGGGCCACATCGTCGAGGACACCGAGGACCAGGTTCCGCCCACCGAGGGCCACGACATCCAGCTGAGCATCGACGACCGCGTGCAGTTCGTCGCCTACGAGAAGATCCGCGACGCCGTGGTCACCAACAAGGCGCGCGCCGGCAGCGTGGTGGTGGTCGATGCCCGCACCGGCGAGCTGCTGGCCATGGCCAACTACCCCAGCTACGACCCCAACGACCGCCGCAACCTCACGGGCGAGCAGTTGCGCAACCGCGCCATGACCGACGTGTTCGAGCCCGGCTCGACCATGAAGCCGATCACCGTCGCCACCGCGCTGCAACTGGGCCGCGTCACGCCCAAGACCATCATCGACACCAACCCGGGGCGCATCACCGTGTCGGGCGCGACCATCCACGACGACGAGAATTTCGGCGTGCTCACGGTCGAGGGCGTGATCCAGAAATCAAGCAACGTGGGCGCCACCAAGATCTCGCAGCGCATGTCGGCGCAGGAAATGTGGAACTCGCTCACCGCGGTGGGCCTGGGCCAGAAGCCGCAGACACCCTTCCCCGGCGCCGTGACCGGGCGGCTGCGCCCGTGGAAGTCGTGGCGTCCGATCGAACAGGCCACCATGTCCTACGGCTACGGCCTGTCGGCTTCGCTGTTCCAGATCGCGCACGCCTACACGGCCTTCGCGCACGACGGCGAGGTGATTCCGGTGAGCCTGCTGAAGAACAACGGCGAGGAGCCGGCCGGCGTGCAGGTGTTCTCGCCGCTGGTGGCGAGCCAGGTGCGGCAGATGATGCATTTGGCCGCGGCGCCCGGCGGCACCGCGCCGCTCGCGCAGACGGAGGGCTACTCGGTCGGCGGCAAGACCGGCACCGCGCACAAGCAGGTCGGCAAGGGCTACGCGAGCAACAAGTACCGCGCCTGGTACACGGGCATGTCGCCCATCGACAAGCCGCGCATCATCGTCGCGGTGATGATCGACGAGCCCGGCGCGGGCAAGTACTTCGGCGGCCTGGTCGCGGCGCCGGTGTTCAGCCAGGTGGTGCAGCAGACGCTGCGCATCATGAACGTGCTGCCGGACCTGGCCGTGACGCCGCAGTCGCACTGAGCCCGTCTTCCGGGCGACGGAAGACGATCAGGGCGCCAGGCTGAGGCGCTTCACGTCGAGCTCGATCTTGTTGCCGAACCGGTCCTTGTCGAGCTCGCCGGTGATCTCGACGCGCACCTTGTCGTCGATCTTCACGCCGGGCGGGAAATGCTTGGCATCGATCTCGACCTTCATGCGGCCGCTGTCGTCCGCGAAGGTGTAGTGCTCCCCACCGTCGTGCGAGACGATGAAGCCGCGCAAGGTGGCGTGCTGGTCGTCCTTGCCGGTGTCCAGCAGTTGCTTGACGTTCATCGCCGGCACGGTGCTCGGGCCTGCGTACTGGGCCGAGGCGGCGAACGGCAGCACCAGGGCCAGTGCGAGAACGAGGGCTGGTTTATTCATGGCGAGTTCCTCCTTGAACTTCGGGTTGAAAAGCACGAGGAGGATCGTAACGAGCCGATGAAAAGGCCCACGCGCCGAAGGCGCTTCAAGGCGCCCTTGCTCGCCCGGTCAGTCGTACACGATCTGCGCCTTGCCGGCCTCCGCCTGCGCGGTCCAGCTGGCCAGCGCCGCGTCGGTCGGGAAGAACTTGGCGCGCTCGCCCAGCTGCAGCTCGACCTGCGCACCGCCGCGCGCCATCGACAGCCGCACCGGCAGGCCCTGGACCAGGTCGCCGACCTCGGTCTGCTCGGTGCGCGGCGGAAAGTCCTTGACCAGGCGTGCGATGTCGGGCGCCTTGCCGTTCACCGCCACGCGCAGGAACTTGCCGAAGCGGCAGCGCGCCGTGGCCAGGTCCCACACCTGCTGCACCTGGAAGCGCGCCTCGAAGCCGCCGCGCGCCGGTTGCAGCCGGCCGCTGACGATGACGAGTTCATCGTCCTTCAGCGTGTTGCGGTTGGCGTTGATGGTCGCCTCGTCGGCGGTGGCGTCGATGGCTTCCGACTTGTCGTCGAGCTTGAAGATCGCCAGCCGGCCGCGCTGGCCGTTGATGACGCGGAAGTCGCTCACGATGCCGGCAATGACCTGCTGGTCGCGGCTGTCGAGCAGGTCGCCGATCTCGCGCTTGCAGAAGCGCCGCACCTCGTGCGAGACCTCGTCGAACAGGTGGCCCGACAGGTAGAAGCCGACGGCCGTCTTCTCGAACGTCAGGCGTTCCTTCACGCCCCACGGCGTGGCGTCGACCAGGTCGGGCTCCGCGGTGGCCGAACCGTGCTCGCAGTCGCCGAAGATGTCGGCCTGCGAGGCATTGGCCGCGGTCGCGCTGGCGAACTCGAAGGCGCGGTCGACCGAGGCGATCAGCGACGCGCGGTTCTGCTGGATGGAGTCGAAGGCGCCGGCCTTGATGAGCGCTTCCACCGTGCGCTTGTTGATGCGCTGGCGGTCGATGCGCACGCAGAAGTCGAACAGGCTCTTGAACGGGCCGCCCTCTTCGCGCGCCCGCACCACGGCCTCGACCGCGAGCTGGCCCGTGCCCTTGACGGCACCCAGCCCGTAGCGGATGACGCGGTCGGTCACGGGCTCGAAGCGGTAGTTGCCGCGGTTCACGTCCGGCGGCTCGAAGGTGATGCCGAAGTTCTTCTGGGCGTCTTCGAACAGCAGCTTGAGCTTGTCCGTGTCGTCCATTTCCACGGTCATGTTGGCGCAGAAGAACTCGGCCGTGTAGTGGACCTTCAGCCAGCCCGTGTGGTACGCCAGCAGCGAGTAGGCGGCGGCGTGCGACTTGTTGAAGCCGTAGCCCGCGAACTTCTCCATCAAGTCGAAGATTTCGTCGGCCTTGTCCTGGACGATGCCATGCGTGGCGAGCGCACCGGCGCGGAACTTCTCGCGGTGCTCGGCCATTTCCTCGAGCTTCTTCTTGCCCATGGCGCGGCGCAGCAAGTCGGCGCCGCCGAGCGAGTAGCCGCCCAGGATCTGCGCGGTCTGCATCACCTGCTCCTGGTAGACCATGATCCCGTAGGTCTCGGAGAGCATCTCGGCCACGGCCGGGTGCGGATACTCCACTTCTTCGCGGCCGTGCTTGCGCGCCACGAAGCTGGGAATCAGGTCCATCGGGCCCGGGCGGTACAGCGCGTTCAGCGCGATCAGGTCTTCCAGCCGCGTGGGGCGCGCGTCCTTCAGCATGCCCTGCATGCCGCGCGATTCGAACTGGAACACCGCTTCCGTCTTGCCTTCGGAGAACAGCCTGTACGTGGCCGCGTCGTTCAGCGGGATGTTCTCGAACGCGAAGTTCTCCTGGCCCTTGTGGCGCTTCATGATGAACTCGCGCGCAATCTCCAGGATGGTGAGCGTGGCGAGGCCCAGGAAGTCGAACTTCACGAGGCCGATGGCTTCGACGTCGTCCTTGTCGTACTGGCTCACGGCAGATTCGCTGCCGGGCTGCTGGTAGAGCGGGCAGAAGTCGGTGAGCTTGCCCGGCGCAATGAGCACGCCCCCGGCGTGCATGCCGATGTTGCGCGTCATGCCTTCGAGCTTCTGGGCGAGCTCGACCAGCATGCGCACTTCTTCTTCCTTCTCGATGCGCTCCGCGAGCTGCGGCTCCATCTCGATGGCGTAGTTGTTCTTGTCGCCCTCGATCTTCTTCTCGGGCGGGTACTGCAGCGTGACCGACATGCCGGGCTTGTTCGGGATCAGCTTGCTGATGCCGTCGCAGAACATGTAGCTCATGTCCAGCACGCGGCCCACGTCGCGGATTGCCGCGCGCGCGGCCATGGTGCCGAAGGTGGCGATCTGGCTCACGGCGTTGCGGCCGTACTTGTCCTTCACGTAGTCGATCACACGGTCCCGGTTGCCCTGGCAGAAGTCGATGTCGAAGTCGGGCATCGAGACGCGCTCGGGGTTCAGGAAACGTTCGAACAGCAGCTTGTATTCGAGCGGGTCGAGGTCGGTGATCTTCAGCGCATAGGCGACCAGCGAGCCGGCGCCCGAGCCCCGGCCCGGCCCCACCGGGCAGCCGTTTTCCTTGGCCCACTTGATGAAGTCGCCCACGATCAGGAAGTAGCCCGGAAACCCCATGTTCAAGATGGTGTTGATCTCGAACTCGAGGCGCTCGACGTAGCGCGGACGCTCGGCATCGCGCCTGGCCTCGTCGGGGTAGAGGTGCTTCAGGCGCGCCTCCAGCCCCTCGAACGACTCCTGGCGGAAGAACTCGTCGATCGGCATGCGCACGCCGTCGCTGATGAAAGGCGTCGGAAAGTCCGGCAGTTGCGGCTTGCCCAGCACCAGCGTCAGGTTGCAGCGCTTGGCGATCTCGACCGTGTTGGCCAGCGCGCTCGGCACGTCGGCAAAGAGCGCCTGCATCTCGGCGCTCGACTTGAAGTACTGCTCTTCGGTGAAGCGGCGCACGCGGCGCGGGTTGCCGAGAATCTCGCCTTCGGAAATGCACACGCGCGCCTCGTGCGCCTCGTAGTCTTCGCGGGCCGCGAACTGCACCGGGTGCGTGGCCACCACCGGCAGGCGCAGCCGCGCCGCGAGCTGCACCGCGGCAATGACGTGCGGCTCGTCTTCGGGACGGCCGGCGCGTTGCAGCTCGATGTAGAAGCGGTGCGGAAAAATCCCCGCCAGTTGCAGCGCCAGTTCGGCGGCGCGCTCGCCCTGCCCCTGCAGCAGCGGCTGGCCGAGCGGTCCGGCCTGCGCGCCCGACAGCGCGATCAGCCCGCCCGCCAGCTCCTGCACCCATTCCAGCTTGCAGGCCGCCTGCGACTGGCCGCGCGCCACGTTCTGCGTCCAGGCTCGCGCCAGCAGCTCGGAGAGGTTCAGATAACCCTCCATGTTCTGCACCAGCAGCACGATGCGGGTCAGCGCGCCGGGCTCCTTGCCCAGCCCGTCGATGAAGATCTCGGCGCCAATGACCGGCTTGACGCCCTTGCCCCGCCCCTGCTTGTAGAACTTTACCGCGCCGAACAGGTTGTTCAGGTCGGTGATGGCCAGTGCGGGCTGCTTGTCGGCAGCCGCGGCCTTGATGACTTCATCGATTCGGTTGGTGCCGTCGACGACGGAAAACTCGGTGTGCAGGCGCAGGTGAACAAACATCCGGCCATTGTAGAAAGCACCGCATCCACCATGTGAGTTAGCGATACGAATAGCCCCCCGGCTTGCCACTTCGTGTGCTTCGCCACCCCCCGAGGGGGAGGCTCGGTGCCTTGGGGCGGCCCGGCGGCACCTAGAATCCCGCCCCGTGCAAGAGATTTTGAATATCGCGGCCTACAAGTTCGTGGCCATCGACGACAGCCCCGTGCTGCGTGAAGACCTGCGCGCCCGCGCCCAGGCCCTGGACCTCATGGGCACCATCCTGCTGGCGCCGGAGGGTATCAACCTGTTTCTGGCGGGTTCGGCCGACGGCGTCCGGGCTTTCCTGGCCCATCTGCGCGCCGATGCCCGCTTCGCCGACCTCGAGGCCAAGGAGAGCTGGTCCGCATCGCAGCCGTTTCGCCGCATGCTGGTGAAGCTCAAGCGCGAGATCATCCGCATGGACCACCCGGCGATCCAGCCCGCCGCCGGCCGGGCACCCGGCGTGGATGCCCCCACCCTCAAGCGCTGGCTCGACCAGGGCCATGACGACCAGGGCCGCGAAATCGCCCTGCTCGACACCCGCAACGGCTTCGAGGTCGACGAAGGCACCTTCGACGGCGCGATCGACTGGCGCATCACCAAGTTCACCGAATTCCCGCCCGCCCTGAAGGAGCACCGCGCCGACTTCGCCGGCAAGACCGTGGTGAGCTTCTGCACCGGCGGCATCCGCTGCGAGAAGGCGGCCATCCTGATGCGCGAGGAAGGCATCGAGAACGTGCTGCAGCTCGAAGGCGGCATCCTCAAATACTTCGAGCAGGTCGGCGGCGCGCACTACCACGGCGACTGCTTCGTGTTCGACGGCCGGCGCGCACTGGCGCCCGACCTGAGCGCCCGCGCGGCCGACGCCAGCGCACGCGCGGCGGAAGACACCGACCTGAACCTCGGCCTGAAGAACTGAACCACCGGCAGCTTTCAATGCGCATCCTCCTGGTCGAAGACGAACTGGACATGGCCTCCTGGCTGATCCGCGCATTGACCCAGAGCGGCTTCGTCGCCGACCACGCGCCCGACGCGCGCACCGCCGAAGCCTTCATGGCCGGCACCGAATACGACGCCATCGTGCTGGACCTGCGCCTGCCCGACAAGCACGGCCTGAGCGTGCTGGCCGACATGCGCAACGCCGACGACCGCACGCCGGTGCTGATCCTCACCGCGCAGGGCGCGCTGCAGGACCGCGTGCGCGGCCTGAACCTGGGCGCCGACGACTTCCTCTCCAAGCCTTTCGAGCTGGTCGAGCTGGAGGCGCGCCTGTCGGCGCTGGTGCGGCGCAGCCGCGGCAAGCAGCACCCGCGCCTGCAGTGCGCATCGCTCTCCTACGACAGCCAGAGCCACGCCTTCACGCTGCGCGGCACGCTGCTGTCGCTCACGCCGCGCGAGCAGGCCGCGCTGACCGCCTTGCTGATGCGCAGCGGCTCGCCGGTCGGCAAGTCGCAGCTCTTTGCCAAGGTGTTCACCAACGACAGCACGGCCGGGCCGGACGCCATCGAAGTGGTGCTGCACCGCCTGCGGCGCAAGCTGGCCGACAGCGACGTGCGCATCGTCACCGTGCGCGGCCTGGGTTACATGCTCGAAGGCATTGCCGATGGATCCGCAGCCTCGGCCGCCCACCCCGTCGCCGGCGACTGAGCCGCAGCGCTTCGGCATCCGCACGCGGCTGCTGGCGCTGTTGCTGCCCGGGATGGTCACGCTGCTGGCGCTGGACAGCTGGAACGACTACCGCGCGCTGACCGACTCGCTGGTGGCCGCCTACGACCAGAGCCTGCTCGAGCCTGTGCAGGCGCTGGCCAACGGCATCGTGGTGGCGAGCGACGGCAGCGTGCGCGTGCAGGAGCCGTTCTCGATCCAGGCCATGTTCGAGTCGACGCACCTGCGCTACAAGTACCTGCACGTGGGCGTCCAGCGCATTCCCAAGGGCGGCACGCTCGATGTGAACTCGCCCGAATCCACGCTCATGGGCGTGCCCGGCCTGCCCCGGCCCGCGGCCCGCCCCGCCGACGGCGTGCCGGTGTTCTACGACGCGGTGCACGAGCAGCACCGCGTGCGCGTGGCCGCGCTGCGCCAGACGGTGTACGACCACGTCCACCCCGGCGTGGCCTACAGCGTGCTGATACAGGCGGCCGAAGGCATCGGGCCGCGCACCGAGGCCCAGTCGGAGTCGCTGCGCCAGGAGCTGCTGCGCGACACCCGCATGGTGCTGGTGATGGCGCTGCTGGTGTGGCTGGGCGTGGCCTGGACCCTGCGCCCGCTGGAGCGCCTGCGCCGCTCGCTGCGCGAGCGTTCCCGCGACGACCTCAAGCCGCTCGACGCCAACGGCGTGCCCAAGGAAGTAGTGCCGCTGGTCGATGCGGTCAACCACCACATCGCGAGCCACCGGCGCATGGTGGAAGAGCAGTCGCAGTTCCTGGCCGACGCCTCGCACCAGCTGCGCACGCCGCTGAGCATCCTGTCCATTCAGGCCGGCTACGCGGTGCGCGAGACCGATCCGGCGCGCATGCGCGAGTCGCTGCATGCCATCGTGGCGCAACTGGCGCGCACCCGGCGCCTGAGCGAACAGCTGCTCGCGCTGGCCCATGCCACCACCGAAGGCGAAGCCGCCCGGGCCGAGCCGGCGGTGGTCGACCTCAACGCCATCGCGCGTGGCGTCGTGCTCGAGTACCTGCCGCTCGCGCGCGAGAACGACCAGGACCTGGGCTGGGTCGATGCGCGCAGCGATGCAGCCGCCGCCGACGATGAAGGCGAAGGTGAAGACGGCGACACGCCCGTGCTGCCCGTGCTGCCGGTGCTCGCCAACGCGGCCGAGCTCCATGAGGTGCTCGCGAACCTCGTGCACAACGCGCTCAAGTACACGCCGCGCGGCGGCAACATCACCGTGACCGTGCGGCGCGATGCGTCGTCCGCGCTGGCGGAGGTGTGCGACAACGGTCCCGGCATCGCGCCCGAGCGGCGCGCGAGCGTGTTCGAACGCTTCCACCGCGACCCGGCCGTGGATGCGGGCGCGGCACACGGCGCGGGCCTCGGCCTGACCATCGCGCGCGGCTACGCGCGGCGCAACGGCGGCGAGATCGAGCTCGACAGCGCGGGCATGCCCGAGAGCAACACCGGCGGCGGACTGCGCGCCACGCTGAGGCTGCCGCTGCACCTCGCCTGAGGGCCATTTTTGCTAGGGTTTCACCGGATACGCCGGTACGTGATTACACGTATTTTGAGGCTCCGCAGGCTGCTTGCGCCCCGCCCGAAAGGGGATTGAAAGCCTCGATTCCTAGACTGCCCTCCTTCCAAATCGAAGGAGACTTATGCAGCACCAGCTCGGTGAAGATCCGGCCTCGCACGCGCCCCGGCCCGCTTCCAGATTCAAGAAAGACTACTACGGCGGCGCCCTGCTGATCGTCATCGGACTGGCCGCGGTCTACGCCGGCATCGGCTACCGCGTGGGCGAGCTCGCGCACATGGGCCCGGGCTTCTTCCCGGTGGCGCTGGGCGCGCTGCTGGCGCTCACGGGCCTGCTCATCGCGCTGTCCGCGCGCGGCGACAAGCCCGTATCCGAAGAGGCCGTCTCGCACGGCCATCCGGGCGGCATGCCCGACATCCGCGGCGGCGTCTGCATCATCCTGGGCATCCTCGCGTTCCTGCTGTTCGGCGAGTACGGCGGCCTGCTGCCGGCGACCTTCGCCATCGTGTTCATCTCGGCGCTCGGCGACCGCGACAACACGCTGACTGAAGCAGTGCTGCTCTCGCTCGCGATGTCGTTCATCGCGGTGGTCGTCTTCTGGTGGGCGCTCAAGCTGCAGCTCCCCCTGTTCCAGTGGGGAGGCTGAGATCATGATCGGTCAATCGCTACATGACCTGTGGTTCGGCTTCGGCGTCGCCTTCCAGGGCTCGAACCTGCTGTGGTCCTTCTTCGGCGTGCTGGTGGGCAACCTGATCGGCGTGCTGCCGGGCATGGGCGCGCTGCAGGCCATCTCGATCCTGCTGCCGCTCACCTACGTGATGCACCCGGTGCCCGCCATCCTGATGCTGGCCGGCATCTTCTACGGCTCGCAGTACGGCGGCGCCATCGGCGCCATCCTGATGAACATGCCGTCCCACCCGCCCCATGCGGTGACCTGCCTGGACGGGTACCCCATGACCAAGCAGGGCAAGGGGGGCGTCGCGCTCGGGGTGACGATGATCGCCTCGTTCTTCGCGGCCTCCGTCGGCATCATCGTGATGATCTTCGCCTCGCCGCTGCTGGTGCAGATCGCGTTCAAGTTCGGCCCGACCGAGATCTTCTCGATCATGCTGCTGGGCCTGCTGGCCGGCTCCACCATGTCGCGCGGCTCGCCGCTCAAGGGCGTGGCCATGACGCTGTTCGGCCTGCTGTGCGGCGTGGTCGGCACCGACGTGAACAGCGGCAGCTTCCGCTTCGCGTTCGGCCTGCCTGAGCTCAGCGACGGCCTGGAACTGGTGGCGATCTCGATGGGCCTGTTCGGCGTGGCCGACTTCCTGCTCAACGTGAACCGCATGAAGGCCATCGGCGACACCGGCACGCTCAAGCTCAGCGACATGCGCCCGAGCAAGGAAGAGCTCAAGCGCGCCTTCCCCGCCATGATCCGCGGCACGCTCGTCGGCACGGTGTTCGGCGCCATGCCCGGCACGGGCCCGACCATCACCACCTTCATCGCCTATGCGCTGGAGCGCAAGGTGTCGAAGACGCCGAACAAGTTCGGCACCGGCATGATCGAAGGCGTGGCCGGGCCCGAAGCCTCCGCGCACTCGAAGACGCAGGTCGACTTCATCCCGACCATGAGCCTGGGCATTCCGGGCGACGCGGTGATGGCGCTGATCCTGGGTGCGCTGCTGATCCAGGGCATCCAGCCCGGCCCGCAGCTCATCACCGAGCATCCGGACATCTTCTGGGGCCTGATCGCCTCCTTCTGGATCGGCAACGTGATCCTCGTCATCCTGAACGTGCCGATGATCGGCGTGTGGGTGAAGCTGCTGAAGGTGCCCTACAAGTACCTGTTCCCTGCCGCGATGTTCTTCATTGCAACGGGCGTGTACAGCACGCAGAACAGCCTGTTCCAGATCTGGGAAGTGCTGGTGTTCGGCATCGTCGGCGCGGTGCTGATGACGCTGGAGTTCTCGGTCGCGCCGATCCTGCTGGGCTTCGTGCTCGGGCCGATGGTGGAAGAGAACTTCCGCCGCGCGCTGCTGCTCTCGCGCGGCGACATGTCGGTGTTCGTGACCCGCCCGATCAGCGGCACCTTCATCGGCCTGTGTGCGCTGCTGCTGCTGGGCGTGGGCTACTCGGCATGGCGCGGCCGCGGCGGCCGCAAGGCCATGGTGGATCTGCCCAAGCCGCCTGAGGGCGCACCGCCCGCGGAAGCTGCCTCGATGGGCGGCGGCGGCAAGTAGGCCGCCCCTGCTTTCCGCTCCACGAAGAACAAGGCCCGCTGATGCGGGCCTTTTTCATTTTCGAGCGGGCCTGTCTCAGACAGGTGTGGTGCCGGTGTCCGGCTCGCGCACGCCGAAGGGCTTGCCCGGCAGCGGAATGAACTCGGTTTCTCCGGGCACGTGGCCCATGCGTTGCGCGGCCCAATCGGCACCGGCTTCGAGGATGCGCTCTCGCCGGCTGGAAACGAAGTTCCAGGTGATGTAGCGCGGCCCATCGAGCGGCTCGCCGCCGATCACCATCAGCCGCGCGGCGGTGTCGGCCGTGAGCACCGCGCCTTGGCCGGCGGGCAGCACGGCCATGGTGTGCGCGGCCACCGGCTCGCCGTCGACGCTCGCATCGGCATCGACCGTGTACACGGCAAGTTCCGGCGCCAGCGCGGGCAGTTCGAAGCGGCCGCCGGCCGGCAATGCGATGTCGAGGTACAAGGTCTGCGAGAGCGTCTTGACCGGCGAACGCACGCCGAAGGCTTCGCCCACCAGCACGCGCACGTCGACGCCCTGCACCACCACTTCCGGGATGGCGCCGGCGGGCGTGTGTTCGAAGCTCGGCTCGACCTCTTCATGCGCCTGCGGCAGCGCCGCCCACAGTTGCAGGCCGTGGTTCTCGTAGGTGTCGGCCTTGAGGCGGTCGGGCTTGCGCTCGGAGTGCACGATGCCGCGCCCCGCGGTCATCCAGTTGATGGCGCCGGGCAGGATCTCCTGCACGCTGCCGAGGCTGTCGCGATGCATCATCGCGCCCTTGAAGAGGTAGGTGACCGTGGACAGCCCGATGTGCGGATGCGGCCGCACGTCGTGCTCGCTGCCCGGCACTTCGGTGGCGGGGCCGAAGTGGTCGAAGAACACGAACGGCCCGACCGAGCGGCGCTGCGCCGCCGGCAGCAGCCGCCGCACCTTGAAGCCGCCGCCCAGGTCCTTGTCGTGCGGTCGAAGCAGTTGAGTCTCTGGAATGGCGTCGGTCATCGTGTTCTCCGTGATGAGTGAGTGATCGGCTTCGTTCGTCGCGGCTCATTCGCGGGACAGCGCGGGACCGGCTTTGCCGGGCCGCCAGTGTCGCCCCCGGTGAGGGGCTTGGCGAAGCGACACACGAAGTGCGCGAAGCCTGGGGGTGGTTTCACCCCCGCGACTTTGCCACCGCTGCGATGCGCTCGCCGAATGCGCGGGCGGTGTCGAAGTCGCCCTTGAGCATTTCGGCGGGGCTGGCGTCGGAGGGCGATTGTGTCAGCAGGCCGCCGTAGCCGCCCACGTAGTTCATCGAGTCGCGCGTGGCGGCCTTGTTGTTGGTCGGCAGGATGCCCATGCTGACCCAGATGCCGCTGTGCTGCATGGCCAGGGTCCAGAGGTAGGTCAGCGTGGTGACCTTGTCGCCGTTCATGGTGGCGCTGTTGGTGAAGCCGGCGAAGAGCTTGTCTTTCCAGCCCTGCGTGTACCAGACCTTGGACGAGGCGTCGGCGAACTTCTTAAACTGCCAGCTCACGCCTCCCATGTAGGTGGGCGAGCCGAAGACGATGGCGTCGGCCGCGGCCAGCGTTTCCCAGCCGCCCTCGGGCAGGTTGCCGTCGGCGTCGATGGCGAGCAGTTGCGCGCCTGCGCCGTCTGCCACGGCTTGCGCCACGCGTTGGGTGTGGCCGTAGCCGGAATGGAAGACGATGACGATGTTTGCCATGAGATTTTTCTCCGAGATCAGATGAATGTTCGTTGTTCGGGGTGCTCTGCGCAGCGAAATAAAGGAGGAGCCCGAAGGGCGGGGGACATTCGCGGAGCAGAGTACCCCGTCGGCGTGATCGCCCCGCCAGACTCAAGCTTACTTTTTATCGATGCTGAAACGACCGGCACCGAAAGCTGCGAATGCAAGCAGGCCGCCGGCGATCGCGATGTTCTTGTTGAAGTTGATCTGCTGCATCATCTTCATCGCTTCAGGTGCGGACCAGTACTTGTGGAAGAACAGCGCCGTCGCAACGGTGAAGATCGCCATCACGATGGCGGTCCAGCGCGTCTTGAAGCCCAGCAGCAGCGCGATGCCCAGGCCCAGCTCGATGATGATCGCGATCACCGCGGCCACCTCGGGCAGCGGCAGCCCGGCGGAGGTGATGTAGCCGACCGTGCCGCCGAAGCCCATGAGCTTGCCGAAGCCGGCGGGAATGAACAGGTAGGCGATCAGGATGCGGCCGATCAGCGCCAGCGTGTCTTGTGCCGAATTGGTGGTGTTTGTGGTTGCCATGTTCGAAAAACTCCTCGGTTGTTGAAATTGAAAAAGGAACGGAAAAAAGCCGGGCGACAGGCGCCCGGCAAGGGGGATCAGGCGGCCAGGTCGAACACCAGCACTTCGGCGTCCTTGCCGTCGGCCAGCGTCAGCTGCGACTCGCCCTCGAGCATCGCGGCGTCACCGCCCGCGAGCTTCTGGCCGTTCACTTCGAGCTCGCCGCGCACCAGGTGCACATAGCTCTTGCGCGCCGGGTCGAGCGCCAGGCTGGCTTTTTCCTCACCGTCGAGCAGGCCGGCGTAAAGGCGTGCGTCGGCATGCACCTTCACAGAGCCGTCGCTGCCGTCGGGCGAAGCCACCAGGCGCAGCTTGCCGCGCTTCTCGGCGTCGCTGAACTGCTTCTGCTCGTAGCCGGGCTCGATGCCGCGCACGTTCGGCTGGATCCAGATCTGCAGGAAGTGCGTGGTCTCGTCGGCCTTGTGGTTGAACTCGCTGTGCATCACGCCGCGTCCCGCGCTCATGCGCTGCACGTCGCCGGGCGGAATGCTCTCCACGTTGCCCATGCTGTCCTTGTGCGCCAGCTCGCCCGACAGCACGTAGCTGATGATCTCCATGTCCTTGTGGCCGTGGGTGCCGAAGCCGGCGCCCGCCGCCACGCGGTCTTCGTTGATCACGCGCAGATTGCCGAAGCCCATGTGGGCCGGGTCGTAGTAGTTGGCGAAGGAAAAGCTGTGGAACGAGCGCAGCCAGCCATGGTCGGCATAACCGCGTTCCTGTGATTTACGGACTTGCAACATCGTCGAACTCCTTTTGGCCCTGCCCCGTGGGGATGAACGGGCCTTCTTCGTATGCCGCGCCGGATGCGCAGCGGATGTAAAGAACTTTAGGTCCGCACCCCGTTCGGAAAGACGCCGCGTTTTGATGGCACCATTCAAATAATTTGATCAATGGATGCACGATGCCCAGCCCCCGAGACGTACTGACCCCCGACGCCCTGGCCATGCTCCAGACCGTGGTCGCCACGGGCAGCTTTGCCGCCGCCGCGCGCACGCTGGACCTGGTGCCCAGCGCCCTGAGCTACCGCGTGCGGCAGATCGAGGACGCGCTCGACGTGCTCCTGTTCGACCGCAGCGCGCGCCAGGCGCGGCTGACCGAGGCCGGCGCCGAACTGCTGCGCGAGGCCGACCGGCTCCTCCATGAAATCGACGCGGTGGCCAACCGCGTGAAGCGCGTGGCCACCGGCTGGGAGCCGATGCTGACCATCGCGGTCGACAGCGTGATCGCGCGCGACCCGCTGCTCGACCTGGCCACCGCCTTCTTCGCGCTCGATCCGCCCACGCGGCTCAAGCTGCGCGACGAGACGCTGATGGGCACCATCGAGGCGCTGACCAGCGGCGAGGCCGACCTGGCGATCGGCGCGGTGCTCGACGCGGCCAGCCTGGCCTTCACCGCCACCGGCATCCGCAGCCGGTTGATCGGCGAGCTGCGCTTCGTCTATGCCGTGGCGCCGCACCATCCGCTCGCACGCCTGCCCCAGCCCCTGAGCGACGCCGTGATGCGCGAGCACCGCGCGGTGGCCGCCGCCGACTCCACGCGCCACGGCACGCCGATGACGGTCAACCTGATGGGCGGGCAGGACGTGCTGACGGTGCCGAGCATGCAGGCCAAGATCGCGGCGCAACTGCATGGGCTGGGCGGCGGCTTTCTTCCCGAGCCGATGGCGCGGCCGTACATCGAGGCGGGGCACCTGGTCGAACTGAAGACCGAGCGCATGCCGCCGCTGGGCGCCCTGCACTGCGCATGGCGCGTGCGCAGCGCCGGCAAGCCGGGCCGTGCGCTCGAATGGTGGCTCGCGCAGTTCGAGCATGAAGGCACCCGGCGCGCATTGCTCGAACGGCACCGCGGTCGATGAGCATGACCCGGAATCGCGCCGCCGCGCTAAGGGTGTGCCCTCAGGCAAAGCCCCCTGCGGACCGATGTAGAGTGCAGACACATCCAACCGCCTCCCATCCAGAAGAAAAGAGTCCGTCATGACCTCTCGCGCAACTGCAAAACCCGCCGACCGCCACCGAACTCCTGCCACCCCGCGTTCCACGCCCCCGTCACGGCACTACGCCGTCGTCGGCGCCGGGATTGCCGGCGTGGCTTGTGCCCGAACCCTGGTGCAGGCCGGCCACAAGGTCACGGTGTTCGAGCGCGAGGCCACGGCCGGTGGGCGCATGGCCAGCGTCGACACCGCTTTCGGCCGCTTCGACAGCGGCGCCCAGTACTTCACCGTGCGCGACCCGCGCTTCGCGCTGGCCCTCGAGAACACGCCCGGCGTCTGCAAGCGCTGGAGCGCCAACCTCGTGCGCGTGCTCGACGCCCACGGCCGCGTGGCCGAGGCCGCCCTGCCCTCGCTCGAATCGCACTGGGTGGCGCAGCCCGGCATGGACGCGCTGGTGGCCCACTGGGCCAAGCCGCTGGGCGACAGCCTCGTCACCGGCACGCAGGTCACGCAGATCGAGCCCGATGCGCTCGACCCCAAGCGCTGGCAGCTGCGCACCGCGGGCGCCGACGACTCCCTTCACGTCTATTCGGGCTTCGACGCCGTGCTGCTCGCCGTGCCGCCTTCGCCCGCGCGCGCGCTGCTGGATGGCGACAGGCTCTCCGCCCGGCTCGCCGCCAAGGTCGAGCCGGTGCGCATCGCGCCCTGCTGGACGCTGATGATTGCCTACCCCCAGGCCAACCAGCCCAACATGTCGCATCTCGGCCCGCAGTGGAACGCGGCGCGCAGCACCCACCACCGCGTGGCCTGGCTGGCGCGCGAATCGTCCAAGCCCGGCCGCGAGCCGGTCGAGCGCTGGACGCTGCAGGCCAGCGCCACCTGGTCGCAGGAACACCTGCGCGACACGCCCGCACGCGTCGAAGCCAAACTGCTGCGCGCCTTCGCCGAGATCACCGGCATCCATGCCACGCCCGCGCACGCCCAGGCGCTGCGCTGGAACGAAGCCCAGACGCAAGTGCCGGTGGGCACCACGCACCTCTGGGACGCCAAGGCCCGCATCGGCGTGGCCGGCGACTGGTGCATCGGCCACCGGGTGGAAGACGCTTTCGTCTCGGGCCTGTCGCTCGCACTCGCCGTCATCTGAACGGGAGATGAGGGAGACCGGCCGCTTCGCGCCCTCGCCCACCGGCCCGCTGCACGCGGGCTCGCTGGTGGCCGCGCTTGCCAGCTGGCTCGACGTGCGCGCGCGCGGGCCGCAGGCGCGCTGGCTGGTGCGCATCGAAGACGCCGACACCGAGCGCTGCCTGCCCGGCATGGGCGAGCGCATCCTCCGGCAGCTCGCCGACTGCGCCCTGCTGCCCGACGAGCCCCCGGCATGGCAGACGCAGCGCACCGCGCACTACGAGGCCGCGCTGGCCCGGCTGCAGGAACTTGGGCTGGCCTACCCCTGCGGCTGCTCGCGCAAGGACATCGACGAGGCGCTCGCGCGGCTCGGCCAGCGGCATGAGCGGCACGGCGAGCGGGTGTACCCCGGCACCTGCCGCGAAGGCCTGCAGGGCAAGCCGGCACGCGCCTGGCGCTTTGCCACAGAGAAACTCGCGGGCGGCGAAGTCTGCTTCACCGACCGCCGCCTCGGCCGCCAGTGCCAGGACGTCAGCCGCGAGGTCGGCGACTTCGTGCTGCGGCGCGCCGACGGCCCCTGGGCCTATCAGCTCGCCGTGGTGGTCGACGACGCCGACCAGGGCGTGACCGACGTGGTCCGCGGCGAGGATCTCACCGACAACACGGCCCGGCAGACCCTGCTGCAGCGCGCGCTCGGCTTTCCCACGCCGACCTACCTGCACACGCCGCTGGTGCGCGCAGCCGACGGCGACAAGCTTTCCAAGCAGAACGGCGCCACCGCCCTCGACACCGGCACGCCGGCAGCCGCGCTGGCCGCGCTCGACACCGCCGCGCGCGTGCTCGGCCTGCGGCCCGCCACGGCCACCGATTGCGCGGGCGCGCTGGCCGCCTGGGTGCCCGAATGGCGCGATCTCTACAATTCGCGGCCGTAATGAACCTTCCCGACACCGTGCCCAACGACCTCCCGCGCAGCGACGACGCGCCCGCCCCCGACGACGCGGACAAGCCGCATCCGCTGCATCGACGCCTCAAGAGCTTCGTGAAGCGCGGCGGCCGCACCACCGAAGGCCAGGCGCGCGCCTTCTCCGAACTGGGCCCGCTGTACCTGGTGCCCTACAAGCCCGAGCCGCTCGACCTGACGGCGGCCTTCGGCGGCCGCGCCGGCCCCACGGTGCTGGAGATCGGCTTCGGCATGGGCGAGGCCACCGCGCACATTGCGACGGTGCTGCCCGAGACCAACTTCTTCTGCTGTGAAGTGCACGAGCCCGGCGTGGGCGCGCTGCTCAAGCGCATCGGCGAGCAGTCGCTGTCGAACATCCGCATCTGCGCGCACGACGCGGTCGACGTGCTCGACCACATGCTGCAGCCCGGCACGCTGGCCGGCGTGCATGTGTTCTTTCCGGACCCATGGCACAAGAAGCGCCACAACAAGCGCCGCCTGATCCAGCCCGAATTCGTGACCAAGCTCGCGCAGCACCTGCGCCCCGGCGGCTACATCCACTGCGCCACCGACTGGCAGCCCTATGCCGAGCAGATGCTCGAGGTGCTGTCGGGCGAACCTCTGCTGCGCAACACGGCCGAGGGCTACGCGCCCAAGCCCGACTACCGCCCGCTCACCAAGTTCGAGAACCGGGGCATCAAGCTGGGCCACGGCGTGTGGGACCTGGTGTTCGAGCGCAAGGCCTGAAACCCCGGTCCCGGCTCGCTGCCTAGTCGAGCAGGAACGTGAGCGGCACGCGCATCTGCGTGCGCACCGCGTGCCCGCCGGCGTCGCGCGCCGGCTCGAAACGCCATTCAGGCACCACGGCGAGCACCGCCTTGGCGAACAGCGGGTGCGAGGCGTACTCGATGCGCACATTCTCGGGGCGCCCCGACTGCCCGACCACGAAGACCAGCACCACCCGGCCCGGGATTTCCTGCCGAGCCAGTTCAGCCGGATAGGCAGGCGGACGCTTCTTCAGTGCCACCGCCTGGGTTACCGCGCCATCGCTGGCCACGGCTTCGGGCGGGCGGAGCGGCTCAGGCGGCGCAGTCGAAACAGGCGGTTCGGGCGGCGCGGCAATCATGATTTCCGCAGCAGGCGCTTCCGCCACAGTGGGCGGCCCGGGCCGCACCGCCTCCGGCGCTGTCGCCATGCATCCCGCCAACACGAACGCCCCGCACAACCCGACCCATCTGACAGCTCTTTTCATCCGCAAATTCTGTCGCCGGTTCTTTGCCTTCCGCCATGGTCCTGAAATTGCTACACTTTTTTACTACCGTAAATAAAGGTGTCTCATGAACACGTCACGCAGGGATTGGCTGGGAAAAGCATACGGTGCACTGCTCCTGGGCAGCGGCCTGGGCCTGGGCAGCACAGCAGGGCCCGCACTGGCGCAGGCCACACGCTCGTCAGCATCGGCTGCCGGCGCGCCACGGGTGGTGCTGCTGGGCCAATCGGTGCCGCTCACCGGCACCGCCTATGAGATCGGCACCGCATTCGCCGCCGGCAGCCGCCTGGCGGTGAGCGATTTCAATGAACGCAACGCCGCCAGCGGCCTGCAGCTGAAGCTGCTGCAGCTCGACGACGGCTATGACGCCGCGCGCGCCACCGCGAACGCGCGCACCCTGCTGGCCACCCACAAGGCCGACATGCTGTTCGGCTTCGTCGGCACCGCCAGCAGCGAGGCTGGCGCCAATGTGGCCACGCAACAAGGCAGCCTGCTGTTCGCGCCCTTCGCGGCCTCCGACGCGCTGCGCGGCGCCGACCACCCCAACGTGTTCCACGTACGCCCCGGCATGATCGACGAGGCCCTGAAGATCGTGCGCCAGTGCGCCACCGTGGGGCAGACCCGTGTCGCGCTGGTCGGCGACGACGACGCCATGGGCCGCGCCGGCCTGGCGGCCGTGCAGCAGGCCGCGAGCGAACTCAAGCTGCCGCCGCTGGTGGCGACCGCGCTGGTGCCGGCCGACGGCGGCAAGCTCGACGCCGCGCTGAAGGCCGTGCAGCAGCAGTCGCCCCAGGCCATCGTGCTGGTGTCGCTTTCGGGCACCACGGCCAACGCCATCCGCAAGCTGCGCAAGAGCGGCTACACGGGCAACTTCATGGCCTTCTCGATCGTCGGCATCGACCCGCTCTACGCCACGCTGGGCAAGGACATCGGCGGCATCGTCATCTCGCAGGTGGTGCCATCGCCCCGGCCCTCGGCCATCCCGATCGTCAAGGAGTACCTGGCGGCGGTCGACAACTCCGACCAGACCGCGTCTTACGAAGGACTCGAAGGCTTCATCGCCGCCAAGGCCGCCGGCGAAGCGGTGCGCCGCGCGGGCAAGGGCTTCAGCAGCGCGAGCCTGCAGCGCGTGATGACCGGCATGACCGACTACGACGTCGGCGGCTTCCGCATCAACCTGCGCCCGGGCCTGCGCGACAACGTGCGCAGCATCGACCTCATCAGCATTTCATCGGACGGCCGCGTGCTGCGCTGAGACGCGGGCACGCATCGAACGTCACCTCAGCCGGTGCGCACCAGCGCCTGCAGCGCATCGAGCGACAGCAGCTCGATGCGCCCGTAGCCCAGCGCAACCACGCCCCCTGCCGCCAGCGCATTGAGCTCCTTCGACAACGTCTGGCGCGTCACGCCGAGCATCATCGCCAGCGCCTCCTGCGGCAGCGCCACGTTGCTGCGCGTGTGCGGCGACTGCGTGGCGTCGCCGCGCGCCAGCACCAGCAGCCGGTGCGCCACGCGGGCGCGCAGGCTGCGCAGCGTGGCGTCTTCGGCCAGCCCGTAGAGCATGCGCACGCGCGCGGCCAGCATCGCCGCGATGGCGTTGGCGAACACGCCGTCTCGCATCAACTGCACGAAGGCCTCGGGCGGCACCACCAGCAGGTCGAGCGCTTCGAGCGCAGTGGCGTCGTGCGTGCGCGGCGAGCCGTCGATCAGCGTGATCTCGCCGAACCAGTTGCCGGGCTCCAGCACCGCCAGGATGGCCTCGCGCCCGTCCTGGCGCAGCGATGAAATCTTGATGCTGCCGGCCACCAGCCCGTAGAAGCCGCCGCCCGCCGCGTTGATGGTGTCGCCCTGGCGGAACACCATGGCGCCGCGCCGCACATGCAGCAGTTCGGCCGCGCCCACCAGCGCTTCGCGCTGCGCGCGCGGAATGCTGGTGAACCACGGATTGCCTTCCAACGCCGCGCGGTGCGGGGGCGAAAGCCGGGTTTTGGGAGCAGCGGCCATGGGCGGGGAGCCGCGCGAGGCGGGGGTTTACCAGAACAACGCATTGTCAAATTCTTGACAGTTCAGCGTCAAGCACGGGCATACAGTGGCCGCTACCCCAAGAACGGAGACTCCCACGATGAACGCACGCGCAAGTTTCAAGAGCATGCAGGAGAGCACGCGCGAAGACTGGCAACTGATCGGCGGCGAATTCATGCAGTTCACGGGCGGCCTGCCCGCGCGCGTGATCAAGCACCTGCAGATCCTCGAGGGCGACTACGGCGGCTTCCCGGTCGACCGCTACACCCATTCGCTGCAGACCGCCACGCGCGCCCTGCGCGACGGCCGCGACGAGGAATACGTGGTGTGCGCGCTGCTGCACGACATCGGCGACACGCTGGGCAGCTTCAACCACCCCGACATCGCCGCCGCCATCCTGAAGCCCTTCGTGAGCGAAGCCAACCACTGGATGGTGCAGAACCACGGCATCTTCCAGGGCCACTACTTCTTCCACCACATCGGGCTGGACCGCAACATGCGCGACAACTTCAAGGACCATCCGCACTACGAGCGCACGGCCGAGTTCTGCGCGCTCTACGACAACCCCGCCTTCGACCCCAAGGCCGAGACGCTGCCCATCGGCGAATTCGAGCCCATGCTGCGCCGCGTGATGGCGCAGCCCAGGCAGAGCATCTACAAGGCCGCGCTGACCGAGCCCGCGGCCGCCTGACATCGACAAGAGGAAACCATGAACGCCTTCTCCCAACCCGAAATCCAGAAGCTCGTCTCCGCCGAGGAGTGGCAGCTTCGCGTCGACCTCGCCGCCTGCTACCGCCTGGTGGCGCTCTACGGCTGGAGCGACCTGGTGTTCACGCACATCAGCGCGCGCATCCCGGGCCCGGAGCATCACTTCCTGATCAACCCCTACGGCCTGATGTTCGACGAGATCACCGCGTCGAGCCTGGTCAAGGTCGACCAGCAGTGCAACAAGATCATCGACTCGCCCTACCCCGTGAACCCGGCGGGCTTCGTGATCCACAGCGCGGTGCATGCGGCGCGCGAAGACATCCAGTGCGTGCTGCACACCCACACCAAGGCCGGCATTGCCGTGAGCGCGCAGAAGAACGGCGTGCTGCCCATCAGCCAGCAGTCGACCTTCGTGCTGGCATCGCTGGCCTATCACGACTACGAAGGCGTGGCCTTCCGCGACGACGAGAAGCCGCGCCTGCAGGCCGACATGGGCAACGCCAACTTCCTCATGCTGCGCAACCACGGCCTGCTGACCTGCGGCAAGACCATTGCCGACGCCTTTCTGTCGATGTACACCTTCGAGAACACCTGCCAGATCCAGATTGCGGCGCAATCGGGCGGCAGCGAACTCACGCACGTGAACCCGAAGATCGTCGAAGGCGTGGGCCAGGCCATGAAGGTGCAGACCGGCGGCCTCGGCGGCTCGTTCGTCTGGCCTTCGCTCATTCGCAAGCTGGACCGCATCGACGACAGCTACAAGCAATAAGCCACGCCGGCGACCGGTTTCCAAGGCTGCCACCGCCTGCGCGACGGGCGTTGGCGGCCATTTTTTTGCCTTGCCACGCGGCTCGGGGCAGCGCGCATCCATTTCTGCCGGGGCGACGGCCGCCATCTGCAGAATAGAGGCCCATGCACGTCCGATTCCCGCGCCCTTCGGCGCCCTCTTTCGCCCCCGCCTGCGCCCTCCTGCTCTGCCTGGCGCTCTTCCTGCCCGCCGCATCGGCCGCCCCCGATGCGGCGGACGCCGATGCCCGCATCGAGGCACTCATCGCCCGCATGACGCCGCAGGAAAAAGCCGGGCAGCTCAGCCTCTACGGCCCGGCCGAGATCGACACGCCCAACAACCCCCAGGCCGGCTGGCGCAATGCGCAGCAGGAAACAGCCGACGTGCGCGCCGGCCGCCTCACCGGCCTGTTCAACAACGCGGGCCTCGAAGGCAAGCGGCGGCTGCAGCAGATCGCGGTGAAGGAGTCGCGGCTGGGCATTCCGCTGATATTCGGCGCGGACGTGATCCACGGCTTCAGGACCATGTTCCCGATGCCGCTGGCCGAGGCCTCGAGCTGGGAGCCCGCGCTGGCCGAGCGCACGGCGCGCGCCGCGGCGGTCGAGGCCACGGCCGATGGCTTCCGCTGGACCTTCGCGCCGATGGTCGACATCGCACGCGACGCACGCTGGGGCCGCGGCCTGGAGGGCGCCGGCGAAGACGTGCTGCTGTCGAAGCGCTTCGCCGCCGCCCGCGTGCGCGGCTTCCAGGGGAACGATCTTTCGCGCCCCGACGCGATGCTGGCCACGCCCAAGCACTTCGCGGCCTACGGCGCGGCCGAGGGCGGGCTCGACTACAACGTGAGCGACATCTCGGAGCGCACCTTGCGCGAGGTCTACCTGCCGCCGTTCCGCGCGGCCATCGACGCGGGCGCGCTGTCGGTCATGAGCGCCTTCAACGAGATCGGCGGCATCCCCTCTACCGCCAACCGCGACCTGCTGACCGGCGTGCTGCGCGACGAATGGAAGTTCAAGGGCTTCGTGGTCTCCGACTACACCGCCGACGAGGAACTGGTCGAGCACGGCTACGCCGCAAACCCGCGCGAGGCCGCCAAGCAGGCCTTCCTGGCCGGCACCGACGTCAGCATGCAGAGCGGCCTCTACATGCGCTACCTGCCCGATCTCGTGGCCTCTGGCGAGGTGCCGATGGCGCGGCTCGACGAGGCGGTGCGGCGCGTGCTGCACGTCAAGCAGAAGCTCGGCCTGTTCGACGACCCGATGCGCGGCCTGGACGGCCCGCCCGCGTCGCAGCGCGCGGAGAACCCCGAGTTCCTCGCGCTGGCCCGCGAGTCGGCGCGCCGCTCCATCGTCATGCTGAAGAACGACCGCATGCTGCTGCCGCTGCCCAAGGCCGGCACGAAGATCGCGCTGATCGGCCCGTTCGCCGAAGGCACTGTCGACCTGATGGGCGCCTGGAGCCTGTTCCCCGGGCAGTCGGCGCCGGTGGGCATCGACCAGGGGCTGCGCGCGGCGCTCGGTGCCAACTCGTCGGTCACCGTGGTGCGCGGCTCGGGCATCGGCACTGCACTGCCGGGCGGCATCGACGCCGCGGTGGCCGCCGCGCGCAACGCCGACGTGGTGGTGCTGGCCATCGGCGAGAGCGAGAAGATGTCGGGCGAGGCGCGTTCGCGCAGCGACATCGGCCTGCCGCAGGCGCAGCAGGACCTGGCCGAAGCCGTGGCGGCCACCGGCAAGCCGGTGGTCGTACTGCTGAGCAACGGCCGCGCGATGGCTCTGAAGGGTGCGGTGCGCAACGCGCGCGCCATCCTCGTCACCTGGTTCCTGGGCGTGCAGACGGGCGGCGCCATCGCCGACGTATTGTTCGGCGACTTCAATCCCTCGGGCCGGCTGCCTGTGAGCTTTCCGCAGACGGCGGGCCAGGTGCCCTACTACTACGCCCACAAGCGCACCGGCCGGCCTTCACCCGAGAGCGCGCCGGGCATGTCCTTCAAGAGCCGCTATCTCGACGCGACCCACGAGGCGCTGTACCCCTTCGGCTTCGGCATCGGCTATGCGCCGGTGCGCTACGACGACGTGGAGCTGAGCCAGGAGCGCATCACCATGTCGGACACGCTGCGCGTGCGCGCCACCGTCACCAACACCGGGCAACGCGATGCCGAGGAAGTGGTGCAGCTCTACGTGGCCGAGCGCGCGGCCAGCGTGACGCGGCCTGTGCGCGAGCTGAAGGACTTCCGCAAGCTGAGCATCGCGCCCGGCGCGTCGGCGCAAGTCGAATTCACGCTCACCAAGGACGACCTGCAGTTCATCGGCCGGGACATGAAGCCCACGGTCGAGCCCGGCGAGTTCGACCTGTGGGTGGCGCCTTCGGCTGCCGGCGGCATCCGCAAGCGCTTCGTGCTCACGCGCGACTGAACGCGGCCGCGCGCAGCTTCATTCGCCGGACGCGCTCGATGTGCTTGGCAGGTTCGCGGAAGCCACCGGCGGCGCCACCTGCGATTCCATGACCTCCGTCGGATGGATGCCGGTGTTGGCACGGATCGCGTCGGCCTGCACCTGTGCGCGGTCGAGGCCGCTCACGGCCGGCGCGGGCTGCGACTCCATGACCTCGGTGGCGTGCATGCCGTTGTTGGCACGCACCGCATCCGCGGACACCGTATCGCGCGACTGCGTCGAATGCGACATCTGCGGATAGTCGGGATCGGCGCGCCCGCTCGCATGCGCGAACGAGGCCAGCACCAGCGCGGGCACTGCGGCGAAGCACAGGGTAACGGTACGGACTTTCATGTCTGTCTCCTTGAGTAGTAGCGACGCCTTCACTCTAGGACGACGCACTTATTGGCCTCTGAGAGGCTGCTTATGCTGCGGTGAGAGTCGGCTTAGAGGGCCGTGAGAGTTCGGTTAGCAGCGTGTGAGGACCGTATATTCGCGAATCAAAGGCCACCCTCAGGAAGCCCACCCCATGAAAGTCAAACGCATCGTCGCCAACATCGCAACGCCCTCTCCCGCGCGCGCCGCCGTTTTCTACAAGGACGTGCTCGGCCTCGACCTGCTCATGGACCACGGATGGATCCAGACCTACGGCTCGCAAGCGGAAACGGCTGTGCAGCTGAGCTTTGCGTCGGAAGGCGGTTCGGACACCGCGGTGCCCGATCTCTCCATCGAGGTGGACGACGTGAACGAGGCCTTCGAGCGCATGAAGGCCGCGGGCTTCGCCATCGAATACGGCCCGGTCGACGAGCCCTGGGGCGTGCGCCGCTTCTATGTGCGCGATCCCTTCGGCAAGCTCGTCAACATCCTCGCGCACGCCTGAGCGGCTGCGCAGCGCGGGCTCAGTCGAGCCCGTGGAACACGCTGTCGTCCGGCCCGATGTGCGACGGCGGCGTCCATGCGGCGTCGCGCATGGAGCGGCTCACCAGCTTGTCCACGCCCAGCAGCGTGGCGAAGATCGCCATGCGCACCGGAATGCCGTTGTCGGTCTGGCGGAAGATGGCCAGGCGCGGGTCGTTGTTCAGGTCGGTGCTCAGGTCGTGCGAGCCGGGCCGGCCGTCGCGCGGCAGCGGGTGCATAACCACCACGTCCTGCTTGCAGGCCGACTCGATCAGCGCGCGATTGATCTCGAATGCGTTGTCGAAGCCTTCCAGCACCTCGTCGTTCGCGAAGCGCTCTTTCTGGATGCGCGTGGCGTAGATGATGTCGGCGCCGGCCAGTGCCCGAGCCGGCGTGGCGGCGGTTTCCACCACGTGGCCGTTGCGGCTCACGGCCTCCACGATGGCGGCCGGCATCGCCAGCGAAGGCGGCGAGATCAGCGTGAACTTCAGGCCCTTGTACAGCGCGAGCAGCTTGATGAGCGAATGCACGGTGCGGCCGTATTTCAGGTCGCCGACCATCGCGATGTGCGCGCCGTCCACCAGCTTGCCCAGGCGCGAGAACTCGCGCTGGATGGTGTACAGGTCGAGCAGCGCCTGGCTCGGGTGCTCGCCCGGGCCGTCGCCGCCGTTGATGACCGGCACGTTGGTGGCGCGCGCGAATTCGGCGACCGAGCCCTGCTCGGGGTGCCGCACCACCATCGCGTCGACATAGCCGCCGATCACGCGGCTGGTGTCGTAGATCGACTCGCCCTTGGCCATCGACGAGAAGGTGAAGCCGGTGGTGTCGCACACCGAGCCGCCGAGGCGGCAGAAAGCCGCGCCGAAGCTCACGCGGGTGCGTGTGCTGGCCTCGAAGAACAGGTTGGCCAGCACGGCGCCTTCCAGCACCCGGCTGACCTTGCGCCTGCGCGCGATGGGCTGCATGACGTCCGCGAGCTGGAACAGTTCGTCGATGGCGTCGCGGTTGAGCTGGCTGACTGAAAGCAGGTGATGCGCCCCGCCAGTGGCCATCGCCTTGCGCAAGGCGCCTTCATGTGCGCTCTGCGTATATTCTTCGCGCCGGCCGTCCGAAGCCAGGATTTCGCTCACGAAGCGCCGCGCGACCTCGGGCATGGCCCTGAATTCGTTGGATTCGTCTGGCAGGAGCCAGGCGTCCAGCGCTCTTCTCCGGCTGCCGATGCGTTCGGCAAAAGCGTCGCGCGTCATGTTGAGTTGACGCATCGCGTCGCGGAGGAGCACCTGCTGCGGCATATTGTTCATGGGCCGCGAATATATACTCAATGCGTATATTTTTGAAGCGCCGAAGCAAGAACTTATCGCCGGGTCTTCCTGGCGGGTTTCTTCGCGGCCTGACGCAGCGTGCGCTGCCGCAGGTTCGCGCCCGAACCGCGCTGAGGACGCGGCGGCGCCACGTCGTGCTGGCTGGCCCGCAGGGTGAAGTCGCAGGTCTTCACCGCCAGTTCGACGATGCGCGCCAGCGCGGGGCTGGCGTTGTCGCGCCTATAGACCGCGCTGTAGACCAGCGGCGGCGGCATGGGATCGGTCCTCACGATGCGCAGCAGGCCGCTCTTGATGTCGGGGCGCACATAGTCGAGCGCCTGCTGGCTGATGCCGAATCCGCTGATCGTCAGTTCACGAAGCACTGTGGTGCTGTTCGTCAGCATCACCTTGCCGAAGCGGAAGCCGTGTTCCGCGCGCCAGGCTTCATAGAACCTGTTCTTCGAGGCGCCGGCGGGCTGCTCGATCACCGGGTAGTCGGCAAATTCATGCGGCTTCAGCGCCCGGTTGGGAATGCCCAGGCGCGGGCTCGCGATCCAGGCCTGGTCGACCTGCCCGACCTTGATCGACTCGAAGGCCTGGCCCCAGAAGATGCCCGGCATGATGGACAGGTCGAGCTTGTTGGCCTCCAGCCGCTCGAACAGCGTGAGCCCCGCGTCGACCACCGGCTCCAGCGTCACCTCTGGGTGCAGCTTCTGCAGCAGCTGTATCAGGCTGGTGAGCCAAGTCATTGCGATCAGCTCCGTCACGCCCACGCGGAAGGTGCCGCGCAGCGTCTTGTCGACGCTGATGTCGTGCTGGATGCGCTGCCAGAGCCGCTGGGCTTCTTCCGCGAGCGGCAGCAGTTCGCGGCCGGCCTGCGCCAGTTCCAGGCCGTGGGAAGTGCGGTGCAGCAAGGGGCCGCCCAATGACTCTTCCAGTTCCGCCAGGCGCTTGGAGATGGCCGACTGCGTGGTGTGCAGCTTCACCGCCGCGGCGCTGAAGCTCTGGAGCTTGGCGCTGAAGAGAAAGGCCTCCAGCTGCTTGAAGGTGAAGTTCATGGCTGCGGAATGTACGCCCACCATCCGCCAGGAAAAAAAGGAATACCGCGCCGCTCCGATTTCTCGTTTGTTCTGCGGCACGGCGACTTTGATACTGCGTGCATGCTTCACATCGCACCACGCCTGAATCGAATCAAGCCGTCGCCCAGCTCCATGGCCGGCCAGAGAGCGCGCGAGCTGCGCGCGATGGGCCGGGACATCCTCGGCCTGACCGCCGGCGAGCCCGACTTCGAGACACCCGTGCACATCAAGGACGCGGCGATCCGCGCCATGATGGCCGGCCAGACCCGCTACACCGACGTCGGCGGCACGCCGAAACTCAAGGAGGCCATCGCCGGCAAGTTCCTGAAAGAAAACGGGCTGGCCTACGCACCGGGCGAGATCATCGTCGGCACCGGCGCCAAGCAGGTGATCTTCAACGCGCTGATGTGCACCGTGGCGGCGGGCGACGAAGTCATCGTGCCGGCGCCCTACTGGGTGTCCTACCCGGACATCGCCCTGCTGGCCGGCGGCGTGCCGGTCTTCGTCGACTGTCCTGCTGCGGCGGGCTTCAAGCTGCAACCCGCGGACCTGGAGCGCGCCATCACCGCCAGGACGCGCTGGCTGATGCTCAACTCGCCGAACAACCCGAGCGGCGCGACCTACACGCGCGCCGAGCTGCAGGCACTGGCCGAGGTGCTCCGGCGCCACCCGCATGTATGGGTAATGACCGACGACATCTACGAGCACCTCATCTACGGCGATATCGAATTCGCCACCATGGCTCAGGTGGCGCCCGACCTCAAGGACCGCACGCTGACGGTCAACGGCGTTTCCAAGGCCTACGCCATGACGGGCTGGCGCATCGGCTACGGCGCGGGGCCCGCGGCGCTGATCAAGGCGATGGTCAAGCTCCAGTCGCAAAGCACCTCAGGCCCCAACTCGGTGGCCCAGGCAGCGGCCGTCGCGGCGCTCACCGGACCGCAAGACACCATCGCCACGAACCGGCGGGAATACCAGGCACGGCGCGACACGGTGGTTGCTGCGCTCAACGCCATCGACGGCATCCGTTGCGAAGTGCCCGACGGGGCCTTCTACATCTTCGCCTCGTGCAGCGCGCTGTTCGGCCTACACACGGACAAGGGCAAGGTGATCGATACCAGCGACGACTGGGTGATGCACCTGCTCGATGCCCAGGACCTCGCTGCCTTGCAAGGCAGCGCCTACGGCGTGCCGACGCATTTCCGCATCTCCTTTGCCGCCAGCACCGAACAGCTGCTGGAGGGCTGCCGCCGCATCGCTCGGGCGCGCGGCGAACTCTCGGGCCAAGCCATCAACCAGGAACCGCAATGAAACTCCGTCCTCTTCTGAAGCTGCTGCCGGCGATTGCCGCGGGCGCCGCCTGGCTCGCTGCCACGCAAACATGGGCTGCAGATGCCTTTCCGACGAAGCCCGTGAAGATCCTCGTGGGCTTCTCGCCCGGCGGCTCCAACGACGTGGTGGCTCGGCTGATCGCGCCCAAGCTGGCCGAAGGACTGGGGCAGCAGGTGCTGGTCGAGAACCGCCCGGGCGCCGGCGGCAACATCGCGGCATCGGCCATGCTCGGCGCGCCGGCGGACGGGCACACGCTGCTGATGTGCACCACGGGCACGCTGTCGATCCAGCCGTACATCTTGAAGAGCATGCCCTTCGATCCGGAGAAGGACATCGCACCGGTCACGCAAGTGGTCAACGCGCCCTACATGCTGCTGGTCAATTCGACCCTGCCGGTGAAGAGCGTCAAGGAGCTCATTGCCTACGCCAAGCAGAAGCCCGGCGAGATCAACTTCGCCTCTTCGGGCACGGGCACCGGCGGACACCTTGCCGGGGAAATGCTGAAGAGCCGCGCGGGCATCGACATCGTCCACGTGGCCTACAAGGGCACCGGCCAGGCGATGACGGACCTGATCGCGGGCCAGGTCTCGATGATCTTCGACCAGCCCGTGAGCTCGATGCAGTACGCCCGCGCGGGCAAGCTGCGCGCACTGGCGGTGGCGAGCCCGCGCCGGCTGGCTGCCTTTCCGGACATCCCGACCGTGACCGAATCCGGCGTTCCGGACTTCGACCCGGTGACCTGGGCCGGCATCTGCGCGGCGAAGAACACACCGCCCGCCGTGGTCGCGCGCATCCAGCAAGAAGTGGCCAAGGTGCTGGCAATGCCCGAAATCTCCAAGCGGCTCGCGGCCGATGGCCTGGAGCCCGTGGGAAGCACGCCCGAGCAGTTCCGAGCCTTCCTGGCGGCCGACAAGCGCAAGTGGGGCCGCGTGGTGAAAGACGCCGACGTCAAGGCCGAATAAGAAGGAAACACCAGATGAACCAGCTTCCCGACATCGTTCGCGACTTCGAGCGCGTTTCCTCCGACCTGGTCCGGCAGGCCTCTGCGTACCAGCCAGCCATTCTTGCCGACGTCAACTGCCGCCGTGGCGCCCTGCACGGCCGCATCCAGGCCCTGCGCCATCACATGACGCTCGCGGGCAGTGCGCTCACGGTGGAAGTGCGCCCGGGCGACAACCTGATGATCCATGCAGCCATCGCGCTCGCAAAGCCCGGCGACGTGCTGGTGATCGACGGCAAGGGCGACCAGAGCGCGGCCCTCATGGGCACGATCATGATGAACGCCTGCCGCCAGGTCGGCATTGCCGGCGTGGTGATCGACGGCGCCGTGCGCGACAGCCTGGAGATCGACGAGATGGACTTTCCGGTCTTCTCGGTCGGCACCAATCCCAATGGCCCGACGAAGGTGGCCTCCGGGCACATCGGGCATCCGGTGTCGGTCGGCGGCGTGGCGGTCCGGCCCGGAGACCTCGTGGTCGGCGATGCCGACGGCGTTGTCATCATCGAACGGGAGAAGGTAGAGGCGCTGCTGCCGGCCGCAAAGCGCAAGGTCGAGGACGAAGCCGCGCGCATCGAAGCCATCAAGAACGGCGACACCGCAGCCAAGTGGCTGGACTCCGCGCTGCGCAACGCAGGCGTGCTCAAGGAAAACGAGAAGCTTGTATAGAGAAAAACAAGCTGCGGGAACGAAGAAAGGGCCGTGAGGCCCTTCTTCATTCCTGCTCATGCAACGGCTTACAGGCCGGCCTGGCGCGTGAACGACACGCTGGGCTTCTTGTAGGCTTGCGGCACTTCGTCGCGGTAGAACGCGCGGCGGTCGAGGCTTTGCAGCGGGTCGTGCGCCTTGGCGACGGCTTCGGCCTGCACGGTCGCGCGGTTGGCGGTCGACGTGAAGGCTTGTGCGCCGGCGCTGGCGGCATCGCTGTACTCGTTGCCTGCACGTGCGGCGGCAACGGCTTGCGGTGCCACTTCAGCGCGGGAAATGGACGAGTTCACGACGTGCACGCCGTCGTAGGTTTCTGCATGGGCTCCGGCGGCAGCCAGGAGCGAGAGGGCAGCAGCGGCGAGGATCTTCGAGGCATTCATTTCAATCTCCTTCAGGGCAAACGGTTGGTTGGTGAGGAGAAGTTTGATCCTGAATGACCCCGAAAAACGCTCGCGAAAAGAACCGCGGCGTTCACAGGATTGAAACAATCCGGGCCTTGAAAAGCGCCCGGTCAATAGGGGTTGCCCCTGCGAAACCGCCTCAGTGGCTGATCATCCAGGGCCGGCGCGACGGCGCGGACTTGGCGCCGTTGGGCGCGGTGACCGTCGCGCCCCGCTTGCCCGAACCGCAGCAGCCACAGCCCGCCGGGTGCTTGAAGCGCGCATAGTCTCGCGAGCTGCCCGGCTCGTGTCGCGCCCGCTCGTTGGTCTCCATGGCCCGGCGCGTGCCCGACGCCATCAGCGCCAGCCGCGGCGCCGCCGAGAGCACGCGCGGAGAAGCCGTTCCGCAATCCGGGCAGCAGGCGGGTTCGTCTCGCAGCCCCGAGGGCCGCAGCGCCTCGAAGCCGCCGCATTGCCCGCAGGCATAGTCGTAGGTGGGCATGGGCTGCGGTCCTTCAACGCAGGTCGTGCGACAGCGGCATGTCGATGCTGCCGTCGATGAACTTCACCGGGCCCGATGCGTTCGGGTTGATGTCGAAGTCGAAGATGCCCGTGGGCAGCCACAGCGTGGCGCACGAGTTCGGCACATCGACCACGCCGCTGATGTGGCCCTGCACCGGCGCCGTGCCCAGGATCGAATAGGCCTGCGCGCCCGAATAGCCGAACTTCTTCAGGTACTCGATGGCGTTCAGGCAGGCCTGGCGGTAGGCCACGTTCACGTCGAGGTAGTGCTGCTTGCCGCTCTCGTCGACCGAGATGCCTTCGAAGATCAGGTAGTCGTTGTACTGCGGCGTGATCGGGCTGGGCTTGAAGATCGGATTCTTGATGCCGTACTTGGCCATGCCGCCCTTGATGAGCGTGACCTTCATGTGCACCCAGCCGGCCATCTCGATGGCGCCGCAGAAGGTGATTTCGCCGTCGCCCTGGCTGAAGTGCAGGTCGCCCACGCTCAGGCCCGCGCCGTCCACGTACACGGGAAAGAACACCTTGGAGCCGCGCGACAGGTCCTTGATGTCGCAGTTGCCGCCGTGCTCGCGCGGCGGCACGGTGCGCGCGCCCTCCGCCGCAGCCTTGGCGCGGGCCTCGCCGGTCATCTTGCCCATGTGGGCCGTGCCGGCGAACGGCGGGTTGGCGAGGCCGGGCACGCGGTCCGGGTCGGTGGCGATGAGCGCCTTCTCGCGTTCGTTCCACATGTCGAGCATGGGCTTGTCGGGCAGGCAGCCGATGAGGCCGGGGTGGATCAGCCCCGCGAAGTTGACGCCCGGCACATGGCGCGAGCTGGTGAACATGCCCTTGAAGTCCCAGATCGATTTCTGCGCCTCGGGAAAGTGATCGGTCAGGAAGCCGCCGCCGTTCTTCTTCGAGAAGAAGCCGTTGAAGCCCCAGAGGCTGTCCTGCTTGGCGCCGATGTCGAGCAGGTCGACCACCAGCAGGTCGCCGGGCTCGGCGCCCTTCACGCCCACCGGGCCCGAGAGGTAGTGCACGGTGCTCAGGTCGATGTCGCGCACGTCGTCTGCGCTGTCGTTGTTCTTGATGAAGCCGCCGGTCCAGTCGAAGGTCTCGAGGATGAAGTCGTCACCGGGGTTGACCCAGCAGGCCATCGGGATGTCCGGGTGCCAGCGGTTGTGGATGTTCTCGTTCTCGGTGGGCGACTTGGTCAGATCGACCTTGATCAGCGTGTCCGTCATTTGCGGTGGCTCCTGGTTGGGTTGGGTTGAACGGAAAATCAAACGGAGAGGTAGGCCTTGATGTGATCCACGTCGGTCTTGTCGCGCGCGGTCTCGTGCACGAGGCGCCCGCCCTCGATGACGAAGAGCCGGTCCGCCACGTCCATCGCGAAGCTGAGCACCTGCTCGGACACGACGATGGTGATGCCGCGCAGCTTGCGGATCTCGTTGAGCGCCTTGGCGATGTCCTTGATGATCGAAGGCTGGATACCCTCGGTGGGCTCGTCGAGCAGCAGGACCTTGGGGTCGGTGACGAGTGCGCGCGCAATGGCGAGCTGCTGCTGCTGGCCGCCGGAGAGGTTGCCGCCCTTGCGGCTCTTCATGTCCCACAGCACGGGGAACAGTGCGTAGATTTCCTCGGGGATGCGTCGGGTCTTCGAGTTCTCCAGGCCGGTCTGGATGTTCTCTTCCACTGTGAGCGTGGGGAAGATCATGCGGCCTTGCGGTACGTAGGCGATGCCTTTTGCCACGCGGCGGAAGCTCTCGTCGCGCGACACGTCTTGCCCCGCCACTTCGATGCGCCCGCTCTTCAATGGCAGCACGCCCATCAAGCTCTTGAACAGCGTGGTCTTGCCCATGCCGTTGCGGCCCATGATGGCGATAGTTTCGTTGGCGTGTCCTTCGAACGAGATGCCGTGCAGCGCCTCGCTCTGGCCGTAGGCTACGTGCAGGTCTTCTACCTTCAGCATGAGGTTGCTCATATTGCTGGGATCCTTTGGGTTGTGTTCGGGGGGCTTGCACAGGCCATCGGGTACTCCCCTCCGCGAATGTCCCCCGGCCTTCGCCCTCCTCCTTTATTTCGCTGCGGGGAGCACCCGACGCCCTGTGCAAGATGGACGCTCTGCTCGTGCGGGTCATTCGACTGCTGCGGTTCACGATCGCGCTGGCGGGGTGCCTTGCGCAGCGAAATAAAGGAGGAGGCCGAAGGCCGGGGGACATTCGCGGAGCAAGGCACCCCGTCGGCGTGAGCGCGCCCTGGACTGAAGTGCCTCATCTAGTGCCCCAGATAAACGTCGATGACCTTGGGATCCGCCTGCACCTTCTCCATGGGCCCTTCGGCAAGGATCTTTCCCTGGTGCATCACGGTGACCTTGTGCGCGATCTGCTTCACGAAGGCCATGTCGTGCTCGATGACGATCACCGCGCGGTTCTGGCAGATGCGCTTGAGCAGGTCGGCCGTGAGCTCGCGTTCGCGCGCGCTCATGCCGGCAATGGGCTCGTCGAGCATCAGCAGCTCGGGCTCCTGCATCAGCAGCATCCCTATCTCCAGCCACTGCTTCTGGCCGTGGCTCAGCAAGCCGGCCTCAGTATCGAGGCGGTCCGCCAGGCCGATCTCTTCCGCAACCGCCTGCACCTTGGCCTTGACCTCGTCGTCGCATTTGAAAGCCAATGCGCCGAACACCGAGCGCCCCTTGGGGAACGACACCTCCAGGTTCTGGAACACGCTCAGGTTCTCGTAGATCGACGGTGTCTGGAACTTGCGCCCTATGCCCAGCCGCACCCGCTTGTGCTCGGCCATCTTCGTGAGCTCGGTGTTCTTGAACTTGATGCTGCCGGCGCTCGCGCGCGTCTTGCCGCAGATCAGGTCGAGCAGCGTGGTCTTGCCGGCGCCGTTGGGGCCGATGATCACTCGCAGCTCATTGCGGTCGATGTACAGCGTGAGGTCGTCGATGGCCTTGAAGCCGTCGAAGGACACGGTGAGGTCTTCCACCGCCAGCGCGAAGTCTGTGTTGCTCATGAATGTGTGGCTCCGGTTCAGGCGCGCTGGCTGCCGACGCCTTCAGGCAGCGCGGGCTCGGGTGGTTGTGCTGCGGGCGTTGCCGGTGCAGTTGATGCCGGCGGCTTGACGGCGGCCTCGCGCAGCGCCTGCCGGCGCGACTTCCACCACGGGCGGATCTTTTCTTCCCACACCCCGGCCAGCCCCATCGGAAAGGCCATGGTCACGCCAATGAAGAGGCCCGCCATCAGGAACAGCCACAGGTCGGGGAAGCTCTCGGAGAACAGCGTCTTGCCCGCGTTCACCAGCAGCGCGCCGTACACCGCGCCCACCAGGCTCATGCGTCCGCCGACGGCACAGAAGATCACCATCTCGATGGAGGGCACGATGCCCACGAAGCTCGGCGACATGAAGCCCACCTGCAGCGCGAACATCGCGCCGCCGATGCCCGAGAGCCCGGCCGCGAGGCAGAAGATGAAGACCTTGAAGTTCGACACGTCGTAGCCGGAGAAGCGCACGCGGTCTTCCTTGTCGCGCATGGCCAGCAGCAGCGTGCCCAGCTTGCTGGTCTGGATCCAGCGGCACAGCAGGATGCTCAGCACCAGCAGGCCGACGCACACGTAATACAGCACGTACTTGGCGCCGTCGGTGCGCGTGTCCCAGCCCAGCAGGGTCTTCAGGTCGGTCATGCCGTTCACGCCGCCGGTGTAGCCCTGCTGGCCGATGATGAGCACGGTGCAGATCAGCGCCACCGCCTGCGTGATGATCGCGAAGTACACACCGCCCACCCGGCGCTTGAACATCGCGAAGCTCACGAGCCAGGCCAGCGCCATCGGCGCCAGCACCACCAGCGCGAGGCTCAGCGGCAGGCTCTTGAAGGGCAGCCACAGCGTGGGCAGCTCGGTGATCTGGTTCCAGTCCATGAAGTCCGGGATGCCGGGCGTGGTCTGGATCTTGGTGGCGACGGGGTCGGAGGCTTCGAGCTTGAGGAACATCGCCATCGCATAGCCGCCGATGCCGAAGAACACGCCCTGCCCCAGGCTCAGCACGCCGCCGTAGCCCCACACCATGACGAGGCCCACGGCCACGAAGGCGTAGGTGAGGTACTTGCCCACGAGGTTGAGGCGGAAGATGTCGAGCGACAGCGGCAGCACCACCGCGAGCAGCAGCACCAGGAGCAGCAGGCTGCCGAGCTGGTAGCGCTGGATCGAGGCCTTGATGAAATTCATCGGAACGTTCTCCTGCAAGGAAATCGGGTTCATCAGCGGCGGACCTTGACGGCGAAGAGTCCCTGGGGCCGCATCATCAGGATCAGCACGATCAGCGACAGCGTCAGCACCTTGGCCATCGAGCCGGTCATGAAGAACTCGGAGATCGACTGGGTCTGCGCAATGCCGAAGGCCGAAACCACGGTGCCGAAGAGGCTGGCCGCGCCGCCGAAGGTGACAACCAGGAAGGCGTCGACGATGTAGAGCGAGCCCGAGGTCGGCCCGGTCGAGCCGATGGTGGTGAAGGCCGCGCCCGCCACGCCGGCAATGCCGCAGCCGATGGCGAATGTCAGGCGGTCGGTCTTCTTCGTGTCGATGCCGGTGGCGTTGGCCATCGTGCGGTTGGCCACGGTGGCGCGCACCCGCAGGCCCCAGCGGCTCTTGTGCAGCGCGACCAGCACACCGCCCGTCACCAGCGCGGTGAGCGCCAGCACGAAGAGGCCGTTGATCGGAATGTCCAGGCCCTCATGCGGCGTCCAGGAGCCCATGAGCCACTCGGGCAGCGTGGGGCTCACTTCCTTGGGGCCGATGAAGGTGCGAAAGATCTGCTGCAGCCCCAGGCTCACGCCCCAGGTGGCGAGCAGCGTGTCGAGCGGCCGCTTGTAGAGATGGCGTATCAGCACCCACTCCACGATCCAGCCGGCGATGAAGGCGAACACGAAGGCCAGCGCGATGGCGATCGGGAAGTAGTACGGCATGAACTCGGGCGCCAGGCTTTCGGTGACGCGCGCGGCCAGGTAGATCGAATAGGCGCCGATGGTCATGAACTCGCCATGCGCCATGTTGATCACGCCCATCTGGCCGAAGATGATCGCCAGGCCCAGCCCCATGAGCAGCAGCACCGCGAAGAGGCTCAGCCCCGCGAAGCCCTGCATGAGGCCGATGTTCATCATGTCCGACAGAGTCATGGCAAGCTGTTCCGAAGTTGGGGTGTTGGCTCCTTCCCCCTCTGGGGGAAGGTCGGGATGGGGG
>NZ_JBXASW010000017.1:0-84973 GCF_058809745.1 Variovorax sp. MPBD4-3 | reverse complement strand
CCCCCCCCCCCCCCCCCCCCCCCCCCCCCCCCCCCACGGCGGCGCCGGCAAGCGCAAGGCTTCATCAACTGCCGCCGCGCCCCCACCCCTGCCCTCCCCCAGAGGGGGAGGGAGAAAGGCAAGGGATTACTGGTAGCCCTTCGGGAACGGATCGGGCTTGATCAGCTCAGCCGACTCCGCCACCACCTTGAACGTCCCATCCGGTTGCCCCTGCCCGATGCGCGCCTTGCTCCACAGGTGGTGGTTGGCGTCGAGCTTCACGTAGCCCTCGGGCGCCGTCTTCAGCTCGATGCCGGGCGAGCTGGCCACGACCTTGTCCACGTCGAAGCTGCCGGCCTTCTCCACCGCCGCCTTCCACAGCCACGGGCCGAGGTAGCCCGCCTGCGTCACGTCGCCGATGACGGCGTCCTTGCCGTACTTGGCCTTGAAGGCCTCCACGAACTTCTTGTTGTTCGGGTTGTCCAGCGTCTGGAAGTACTTCATCGAAGAATAGAAGCCCGCGAAGTTCTCGCCGCCCACGCCGGTCATCTCGTCTTCCGTCACGGCCAGCGTCAGCAGGAACTGCTTGTCGCCGGTGATGCCGGCGGCCTTGAGCTGCTTGTAGAAGGCCACGTTCGAGCCGCCCACCACTGCCGCGAAGATGCAGTCAGGCTTGGCCACCTTGATCTTGTTGATCAGCGAGTTGAAGTTGGTGTGGCCCAGCGGGTAGTACTCCTCGCCCTTGACCGAACCCTTCTGGAAGTTCTCGATGTGCTTGCGCGCGATCTTCATCGAGGTGCGCGGCCAGATGTAGTCGGAGCCCACGAGGAAGAAGGTCTTGGCCTTCTTCTCCTTCGCGCCCCAGTCCAGGCCCCAGATGATCTGCTGGGTGGCTTCCTGGCCCGTGTAGATCACGTTCTTGCTCTGCTCCAGGCCTTCGTAGAAGGTCGGGTAGTACAGCAGGCCGTTCTCTTTTTCGAACACCGGCAGCACGGCCTTGCGCGAGGCGCTGGTCCAGCAGCCGAACACGGCCGCGCAATGGTCGTTGACCAGCAGCTTCTTCGACTTCTCGGCGAAGGTGGGCCAGTCGGAGGCGCCGTCTTCCTTGATGACCTTGATCTTGCGGCCCAGCACGCCGCCCATCGCGTTGATCTGGTCGATGGCCAGTTGCTCGGCCTGGATCGAGCCGGTTTCCGAGATGGCCATGGTGCCGGTCGACGAATGCAGCTGGCCCACCGTCACCTCGGTGTCGGTCACGGCGAGCTTGGTGGTGTTGACCTTGGCCGTGGGGAACTGCCCCTGGCCGAAGCTCAGGCCGCTCAGGCCCATCACGGGCAGCGCCGCGGCGCCCTGCAGCAGACGGCGGCGGCGCAATGCCAGGGCATCGAGGGAAGAATCGGAATCACGCGACATCAGGAAACTCCAGGCAGGTTGTTGAAAAGGAAGGCCGCGCACCATCGCAGTGCATCGGACGGTGCTGCGAGCACCATGGCTGGAACTTTAGAAATCAGCGGCGTATGCGCGAATACGTCATTCAACGTAGCGGCGACAACCGGCCCTGCCCGCAGACTCGCGAGCCGGAGATCGGCGAAAAAAGGGCCCAGGGAGCGCTTCTTGCTGTACCCGCCCCATGCAACCGCCGCCGCGAGAACCCGCCATGCAATCCGTCTCCGGACAGAAGATCTTTCGCATCCGCCGCGACTACAACGCCTGGGTCGCGAACGAGACGCTGGAGGACTACGCCCTGCGCTACACGCCGCGCAGCTTCCGCAAGTGGTCGGAGTTCCGCGTGGCCAACGCGGCCTTCGGCGCCACCTCGTTCCTGGCGCTGGAGGCCATCGGCGGGGCCATCGCGCTGAGCTACGGCTTCTCGAACGCGCTGTGGGCCATCCTCGTCGTCGGGCTCATCACCTTCCTCACGGGCCTGCCGATCTCGTACTACGCGGCGCGCCACGGCGTGGACATGGACCTGCTCACGCGCGGAGCGGGCTTCGGCTACCTGGGCTCCACCCTCACCTCGCTGATCTACGCGAGCTTCACCTTCATCTTCTTCGCGCTGGAGGCCGCCATCCTCGCGCTTGCGCTGCAGATGTACCTGGACTGGCCGCTGTGGCTGCTGTACATGGTGTCGTCGATCGTCATCATTCCGCTGGTGGCGCGCGGCATCACGCTCATATCGGGGCTGCAGCTGTGGACGCAGCCGATCTGGATCGTGCTGTTCGTCTGCCCCTTCGTGGCGGTGCTGGTGAAGAAGCCCGAGCTGTATGCCGACTTCACCGGCCTCGTGGGCCGCACCTCGGACAGCAGCGGCTTCGACCCGCTGATGTTCGGCGCCGCCGCCACGGTGGCCTTCTCGCTCGTCGTGCAGATCGGCGAGCAGGTCGACTACCTGCGCTTCTTGCCCGAGAAGACCGCCGCCAACCGCGTGCGCTGGTGGACGGCGGTGCTGGTCGCCGGGCCGGGCTGGATCGTGCCGGGCATGCTGAAGATGATGGGCGGCGCCTTCCTCGCCTTCCTGGCGCTGCAGCACGAGATACCGGGCATCCACGCGATCGAGCCCACGCAGATGTACCTCACCGGTTTCTCGTACGTGCTGCGCGATCCGGCCTGGGTGCTGGGCGTGACGGTGCTGTTCGTGGTGGTCTCGCAGATGAAGATCAACCTCACCAACGCCTACGCGGGCTCGCTGGCGTGGTCGAACTTCTTCGCCCGGCTCACGCACAGCCACCCGGGGCGCGTGGTGTGGCTGGTGTTCAACGTGGTCATCGCGATACTGCTGATGGCGCTGGGCGTGTTCGCGGCGCTGGAGCATGTGCTGGGCTTCTACAGCAACATCGCCATCGCCTGGGTCGGCGCGCTGGTGGCCGACCTGGTCATCAACAAGCCGCTGGGCTGGAGCCCGAAGGCCATCGAGTTCAAGCGCGCGCACCTCTACGACATCAACCCGGTGGGTCTCGTCGCGATGCTGGTGGCGGCGGCGCTGGCGATGCTGGCCTACTCGGGCGCGCTGGGGCATTGGGCCAAGGCTTTTTCGCCCTTCATCGCGCTGGTCACGGCCATGGCCGTGTCGCCGCTGCTGGCGTGGCGCACGCGCGGGCGCTACTACCTTGCGCGCAACGACATCGAGCGCTGGGCGCCCGGCCAGAGCGTGAAATGCTCGGTGTGCGACAACAGCTTCGAGTCGGAAGACATGGCGCACTGCCCGGCCTACAGCGCGCCGATCTGCTCGCTGTGCTGCACGCTCGAATCGCGCTGCCACGACCGCTGCAAGACCGACTCGCGCGCGGCCGAGCAGATGAGCGGATGGCTGCAGGCGCTGCTGCCGCCGGCCCTGTCGGCGCGGCTCAACTTCCGCGTGGCGCACTACCTGCTGGTGGCCACGTCGCTCATCGCGCTGCTGGCCACGGTGGTGGGCGTGGTCTATGCGCAGGAGGCCATCGCCGGCACCAGCGACTCGACCATGGCCACGGCCCTGCTGAAGGTGTTCGCGCTGCTGTCGGTGGTGGCCGCGGTGGCGGCATGGTGGGTGGTGCTGGGCAGCGAAAGCCGGCAGATGGCGCAGGAGGAATCGAACCGCCACAACAACCTGCTCGCGCTGGAGATCGAGGCCCACCGCCGCACCGACGCCGCGCTGCAGACGGCCAAGGAAGCCGCCGAGGCCGCCAACCAGGCCAAGACGCGCTATGTGGCCGGCATGACGCACGAGCTGCGCACGCCGCTCAACAGCATCCTGGGCTACTCGCAGATCCTGCTCAAGGGCGATGCAGTCACGCCGCCGCGCGAAGCGGTGCAGACCATCCACCGCAGCGGCGAACACATGCTGGGCCTGATCGACGGGCTGCTCGACCTGGCGCGCATCGAGGCCGGCCGGCTGCAGCTGGAGCCCGCGCCGCTGGCGCTGCCGGCCTTTCTGGACCAGTTGGTGCACATGGTGCGGCCGCAGGCCGAGAACAAGGGCCTGGCCTTCGTCTACACGCATGCCGGCCGGCTGCCGCCCTGGGTGCATGCCGACGCCAAGTGGCTGCGGCAGATCCTCATCAACCTGCTGACGAATGCGGTGCGCTTCACCGACAGCGGCACGGTCACGCTGCACGTGGATGCGCGCCGCGAGGTGCTGCGCTTCGACGTGGTCGACACCGGCATCGGCGTGGCGCCGCAAGACCACCAGCGCATCTTCCTGCCCTTCGAGCGCGGCGCGGCCGGCCGGCGCAGGGGCGAGCCGGGCACGGGGCTGGGCCTCACCATCACCGGGCTGCTGACCTCGCTGATGGGCGGCGAACTCAAGCTGGCCTCGACCTCGTCGCAAGGCAGCACCTTCAGCGTGCGCGTGTACCTGCGCGAGGTGGCCGACCCCGGCCCGCAGGCCAGGGCCGGCGCGCCGCGCCAGCCGGTGTCGGGCTACCTCGGCGCGCGCCGCACGCTGCTGGTGGTCGACGACCAGCCGGTGCAGCGCCAGATGCTCGCCGGCATGCTCGTGCCGCTGGGCTTCGAGGTGCGCGAGGCCGCGAGCGGCACCGAGTGCCTGGACAGCCTGCGCGAGGAGCTGCCCTCGGCCATCCTGCTCGACCTGACGATGGACGACATGGACGGCTGGCAGACCGCCACGTCGGTGCGCGCCTCGGGCTTCCGCGACATCCCGATCATCATCGTCTCGGCCAACATGTTCGAGAACCAGGCCGAGCGGCTGCGCGCCGCGGGCTGCCAAGCCTTCGTGGGCAAGCCGGTGATCGAGTCGGAGCTGATCGCGACGCTGGAACGCCACCTCGGGCTCGAATGGCTTTCGCCCGGCGATGCGCAACCACCCGCCGCCGATGACGACAAAACGCCCCTGCGTCCGCCCCGGCTCGACCTGTCGGAGGACGACCGCGCCGAACTCATGCGGCTGGTGCAGATGGGCCACGTGCGCGGCCTGCACACCGCGCTCGACCGGCTGGCCGCCGCATCGCCATCGGCAGCGGCCACCTGCACCTGGCTGCGCGGCATGGTCGCGCGCTTCGAACTCGACAACCTCCGCAACGCACTGGCAGAAGATGCTGACACCCTCTCCCCTTGAATCGCCCTCGGCCGAACGCCCCGTGGTGCTGGTGGTCGACGACGCGCCCAGCAGCCTGGGCATGCTGTGCGACACGCTCGAGGCCAGCGGCTACACCGTGCTGGTGGCGGCCGACGGCGAGGCCGCGCTGCAGCGGCTCGAGCTGGTGGTGCCCGACGCGATCCTGCTCGACGGCCTGATGCCCGGCCTCTCGGGCTTCGAGACCTGCCGGCGCATCAAGGCCAATCCGGCGCTCGCGCACATTCCGGTGCTGTTCATGACGGGGCTGTCGGAGACTTCGCACGTGGTCGAGGGCTTCGAGTGCGGCGGTGTCGACTACGTGGTGAAACCGATCCGCGCGCAGGAAGTTCTGGCGCGGCTGCACACGCACGCGCGCAACGCCCGCATCACGCGCATGGCGCGCGACGCGGTCGACGTGGCCGGCATGGGCGTGGTGTTCGTCGACACGCGCGGGCGCATCGCGTGGCGCTCGCCGCAGGCCGCGCTGTGGCTGCATGCGCTGGAAGACCCGGTGGCACCGGGCCTGCTGCCCGCATCGCTCGAAGCGGCACTGGCGCCGGGCGCGGCCGTTGCGGTCGGCACCGCCACGGGCATGCGCCTGTCGGTGCGCAACCTGGGCGCCGCGGCGCTCGGCGAGACCATGCTGCTGTTCGCGATGCAGCGCGAAGGCCCGGCCACGCGGCTGGCGGAAGCGGCGCTCACGCCGCGCGAGACCGAGGTGCTGTCATGGCTCGCCAAGGGCAAGACCAACCGCGACATCGGCGAAATCCTGGGCACCAGCCCGCGCACGGTGAACAAGCACCTGGAGCACATCTTCGAGAAGCTGGGGGTGGAGACGCGGGCTGCGGCCGCGGCGTTGGCGAGCGGGCAACTGGTGTGATGCCGGACACCCGGGGCGCGAACGGTAGGTAACCCCCGCGGGGTAACCGCCCCAACGGCGCAGGGCTTTGCCCCTTCGAGGCCCCTGTCGCGCTCAGAATCAGGCGCCACCGGAGCAAACAAATGCTGTCAAGCCTTCTGCAGTTTCCGCCCCGCGAAAGCGCCTACAAGCGCAAGTTCCTGAACAACCAGGACGAGAACCTCTTCATGGGCTCGTTCGAGAGTTTCGCCGCGGCCGAGGCCGGCGCGCCGCCCAGCAAGGCGGTGGGCTACGACAACGCGGAGGCCGCCAAGCTCTACAGCCCGCAGATCTATTTCTACGACTACCCGGCGCTTTTCTGGCTCGGGCGTTCGATCGATGCGGGCCTCACGCGGGTGTTCGACCTGGGCGGGCACATCGGCATCAAGTACTACGCGTTCCGGCGCGTGCTGAGCTACCCCCACAACCTGCACTGGACCGTGTGCGACGTGCCCGGCGTGGTCGAGAGCGGGCGCGCGCTGGCGGTGCAGCGCGAGGCCACGGCGCAGCTCGACTTCACCACCGACCCGCGCGACGCCAGCGGCTGCGACCTGCTGTATGCATCGGGCAGCCTGCAATACCTGCCGCAGCGCATCGACGCGATTCTTGCGTCGCTGGCGGTGAAGCCCAGGCGCATCATCCTGAACACGACGGCGGTGCATCCAGAGCGCACGATCTACACGCTCAACAGCATCGGCGTGGCGGTGTGCCCCTATCGCATCGAACACTACGACGAGCTGATGGCGGAGCTCATGCGCTCGGGCTACAAGAAGCGCGATGCATGGCGCAACGAGGGCAAGCCGATCGAGGTGCCCTTCGTGGACGGCGGCGACAAGCCCTACTACGCCGGCTGCTGCTTCGACCTCGGCACCTGAAGCAGCAGGGCCGCGAACCCCTCAGGGAATGACGGCGGGCAGGTTCTGGTCCGCAATGTGGCGCTGCTCGTGCGACAGCGTGTCGTAGAGGCTGGAGAGCGCATCGCTCACTGCCTGTGCGCGGCGGGCCCGGTCTGCTGCCAGCGCTGCGCGCTGCTGCGCGAACTGCACCGCGGTCTGGTCGTCCGCCGACGCCGCGCTGGCCAAGCCGCCGCGACCGGCCAGGTCCCACACGGCATCCGAGAAACGGTCCCATAGCGGCGACTGTTCCGGGGTGACCATCAACTGCAGCCGCAGGTCGTAGAGCTTGTCGCGCACCTTGGCCGCCGCGGTGGCCGGCGTGGACAGGCCGTCGCCCGTGCGCTGGCTCGACGCGTTGTCGCTGCGCGCGCCGCGCCGGCCGCCACCCATGCCACCGCCACCGCCGCCGAACTGAGCGAAGCCGTGGCCGCTCACGGCGATCAATACCGCGGCCAGCGCGAACCGCTGCAGGGGTCGTTTCATCGTCATCCTGGAATCCTTTGATGCAGGCCCGGAAAGGGCCAAGGTGCATTTCAGGAGCCGCCGCTGTCCAGCGGATTGCGCGCCGGTAAACCAGGGGTAAAGGCGCATCGCCGTCAGAAAAATCTTGAGCGGCCTCAGAAAAGATATTAAAGTGATATCACTTTCAACGGAGGAACCCATGAACGAGACGCCCCCCGCAACCCCGCGCTCCATCCGCAAGGAGCGCCCCTACCGCTCCATCAACGGCTACGGCATCGTCGCGGTGGCGGTGCTGCTGATGGTGCTCGGCGCGGTCGCCATGGCGCAGCGCCTGATGCCGCCACCGGCGAGCGTGCTGCTGATCGTGGCGGGGCTGGCGCTGGTGCCCGGTCTCTACATGCTGCAGCCCAACGAGGGCATCATCCTCACGCTCTTCGGCGAGTACCAGGGCACCGACCGCACCGAAGGCCTGCGCTGGACCAACCCGCTGCAGACAGGCAAGAAGATCTCGCTGCGCGCGCGCAACCTCAACACGCCGCCGCTGAAGGTGAACGACAAGCGCGGCAACCCGGTGGAGATCGGCGCGGCGGTGGTGTGGAGGGTGCACGACACCGCGCAGGCCGTGTTCGAAATAGACGACTACAACAAGTTCGTCGCCATCCAGGCGGAGGCCGCCATCCGCCACCTGGCCACCCTCTATGCCTACGACAGCGGCGACGACCTTTCCAGCGACGAGACCACGCTGCGCGCCGGGCTCGACACGGTGGCCGACGCGCTCAAGGCGGAGCTCAACCAGCGCTTCGCGAGCGCCGGCGTCGAAGTGCTCGACGCCAAGCTCACCCACCTGGCCTACGCCCCCGAGATCGCGCAGGTGATGCTGCGCCGCCAGCAGGCGGTGGCCATCGTGAGCGCGCGGCAGCAGATCGTGGCCGGCGCGGTCGGCATGGTCGAGGCGGCATTGCGCGGCCTGTCGGAGCGCAACCTCGTGGTGCTCGACGACGAGCGCAAGGCGTCGATGGTGTCGAACCTGCTGGTGGTGCTGTGCTCCGACCGCGAGACACAGCCCGTCGTCAACACGGGTACGCTTTACACCTGACCCCGCCCCCGTTTCCTGATGGCCAGTCCCGGAAAAAAATCCTATCCCCTGCGCATCGATCCCGCCCTGTGGGCCGAGATCGAGCGCCTGGCGGCGCAAGAGCTGCGAAGCGCGAATGCGCAGGTCGAGTTCCTGCTGCGCGAAGGGCTGGCCAGGCGCGGTCGGCTGCCGGCCGCCGACGCGAAGGACGACGACAAGCCGGCGCCGCCTCGGTGATAACCCCCAATCCGCCGTGGGCGGAATGACAGCCAGGGCTTCTACGATGACGGCTGCGGGCGGCACCGTTCGCCGCCGCTTCCTACTGGAGACATCGTGACGAAGCCCTCTTTCTCTTCCTTCACCCGCCGCGCCGCCCTTCCCCTGCTCGCGGCCCTCGCACTCGCCGGCTGCGGCGGCATCGGCGGCACGCAGCCCCCGGCAGCCAGCGCGGACATCCACGTCATGACCTCCGGGGGCTTCACCGCCGCCTACAACGACCTGCGCCCGGCCTTCGAGCGCAGCAGCGGCCGCAGCGTCAAGACGGCCTACGGCGCGTCGATGGGCAACGCCGACGACTCGATCCCCAGCCGCCTCGCGCGCAACGAACCGGCCGACGTGGTGATCCTCGCGCGTCCGGCGCTCGACGCGCTGGTCGCGCAGGGCAAGGTGGTGCCGGGCAGCCAGGTCGACCTGGTGCGCTCTTCCATCGGCTTCGCGGTGCGCAAGGGCGCGCCCAGGCCCGACATCAGCACTGTCGATGCGTTGAAGCGCACCCTGATCGCCGCGCCGTCGATCGCCTATTCGGCCAGCGCGAGCGGCACCTACTACGAGACCGAGCTGCTCAAGAAGCTGGGCATCGAGGCCCAGGTGAAGCCCAAGAGCAAACGCATCCTGAGCGAGCGCGTCGGCTCGGTGGTGGCGCGCGGCGACGCGGCGCTGGGGCTGCAGCAGGTGAGCGAGCTGCTGCCCATAGAAGGCATCGACTACATCGGCCCGCTGCCCGCCGAGGTGCAGCGCGTGACGGTGTTCTCGGCCGGCATCGCCACCGCTTCGAAGCAGCCCGAGGCGGCGAAACAGCTGATCCGCTACCTCAACTCGCCGGCCGCCGCGCCGACCATCGCGAAGACCGGGCTGGAGCCGCTGACCGCGCGCTGAGCGGAACACAAGCGCTGCGGCAGCCAGGGAAAATCCGGCACCGCGCGGCCCGCCGCCCTTCGATCCGGGCGACGAGGCGGTGCTCGCGGTGGCCGCCCAGCCCTAGCGGCTTTCGATCAGCTGCTTGACGCGGCGCGCCAGCACGTCCATCTCGAAGGGCTTGGTCATCACGTGCATGCCGGGGTCCAGGTGCCCGTGGCTCAGCACGGCGTTCTCCGCGTAGCCGGTGATGAACAGCACCTTGAGGCCGGGCCGCGCGATGCGCGCGGCGTCGGCCACCTGCCGGCCGTTCATGCCGCCGGGCAGGCCCACGTCGCTCACCAGCAGGTCGATGCGCTGGCGCGTCGACTGCAGGATGCGCAGCGCCTCGGCGCCGTCGCCGGCCTCCAGCGTGGCGTAGCCCAGCCCCTGCATCACCTCGACGATGATCATGCGCAGCGCGGGTTCGTCGTCCAGCACGAGCACGGTGTCGCCCTGGTCCGCGCGCGGCGCGAACACGGCCTCGGCCGGCGCGGCCGCCACCTCTTCCTGCATGTCGTGCCGCGGCAGGTAGATGCTGACCGAGGTGCCCTTGCCGACTTCCGAGTAGATGCGCACCTGCCCGCCCGACTGCTTGGCGAAGCCGTAGATCATCGACAGGCCCAGGCCCGTGCCCATGCCGATCGGCTTGGTCGTGAAGAAGGGATCGAAGGCGCGCGCCACCACTTCGGGCGGCATGCCCACGCCGTTGTCGCTGACGGTGAGCGACACGTACTGCCCCATCGGCAGCTCGCGGTCGCGCGCGGTTCGCGAATCGATCCAGCGGTTGGCGGTCTCGATGACCAGCGTGCCGCCCTCGGGCATGGCGTCTCGTGCGTTGATGCACAGGTTGAGCAGCGCATTCTCCAGCTGGCCCGGGTCGGCGTGCACGTTCCACAGGCCCACGGCCGCCACCGTCTCCAGCGCGATGTGCGGGCCGAGGGTGCGGCGCAGCAGTTCCTCCATCTCCGTCACCAGCCGGTTGGCGTTCAGCGGCTTGGGCTCCAGCGTCTGGCGCCGCGAAAAGGCCAGCAGCCGGTGCGTGAGCGCCGCCGCGCGCTTGACCGCGCCCTGCGCCACGCCCACGTAGCGCTCCATGTCGGCCGGCTTGCCGTCCAGGCCGCGCCGGCGCATCAGTTCCAGGCTGCCGCTGATGGCGGCCAGCAGGTTGTTGAAGTCGTGCGCCAGGCCGCCGGTGAGCTGTCCCACGGCCTCCAGCTTCTGGCTCTGGCGCAATTGCTCGCGCGCGGCATCGAGCTCGGCCTCGCGCTCCTTCTGGTCGGTGATGTCGCGCGCGGCGGCATACAGCAGGCCGTTGTCGGGCACGGCTGTCCATGAGAGCCAGCGGTAGCCGCCGCTCTTCGTGCGGTAGCGGTTCTCGAAGCCGGTGGTGCGCTCGCCTCGCATCAGGCGCTCCAGCTCGGCCTCGGTGTGGATCATGTCGTCGGCATGCACCAGCGAGCGGAACGGCATGGCGCGTATCTCGTCGGCGCTCCAGCCCAGCACGGTCTCCCACGCCGGGTTCACGCTCACGAAGTAGCCCTGCTCATTGGCGACGCCCAGCAGGTCCTGGCTCAGGGCCCAGGTGCGGTCGCGCTCGTGGGTGCGTGCCTCGACCTGACGCTCCAGGGATTCGGCGAAGGCCATCAGCTCGATCTGCGCCTCGCGCCGCGCGATGGCCGAGCGCACGCGGTCGCCGACTTCGCGCACGAAGTCCAGTTCGTCGCGCGACCACGGGCGTACCTGCCCATGGTTGAGATAGAGCAGCCCGACCAGCCCACCGCGTTCGGTGAGCGGCATGTTGACCACCGCGCGTGCAGTGATGGCTTCCAGCGCATCGGCGTTGTCGCGGGTGCGCGGGTCCAGGCGCGCGTCGGCGAAGGCCACGGTCACGCCGCGGCGCAGGTCTTCGATGTAGGAGCCGTAGTCGCGAAAGTGCAGCAGTCCCGCCAGGCTGGCCACGCCGGGCGCGGTCCAGTCGCGGGCGATGGCGATGGTCTCGGCCGCCGTGTCCACCAGCCCGTAGCCGGCGCGGTCCACGTCGAGGCGCTGCCCGAGCATTTCCGACGCCGCATAGGCGATGTCGCCCGGCTCGTCCATGTCGCGGATGCGGTCGCCCAGTTCCATCAGCGCGAGGCGGCGCGCCTCGGCTTCCATGATGGCCGCGTTGGCGGCGTTCAGCCGGCGCTCCGCCAGCCCCTTGGCGCGCCGGTCGGCGGCCTCCTTGAGCGCGCGGTCCAGCACCACCGGCAGCCGCGCGAGGCGGCCCTTGCTCACGTAGTCGGTGGCGCCGCTCTTGAGCAGCTCGACCGCGTTGTCCTCGCCGATCACGCCCGAGACGAAGATGAAAGGCGTTTCCGGCGCCATGCGGCGCGCCACCTCGAGCGCATGCGCGCCCGAGAACCCCGGCAGCTCGTAGTCGGACAGGATCAGCGAAAAGCCGCCCTTGTTCAGCGCGTCGACGAAGCCGCGCTCGTCGCGCACCACGTGGGTCGTGGCCGACGGCAGGGCCTGCGCCAGCGCCTCGATCAGCAGTTCGACGTCGAAGCGGGAGTCTTCGAGGATCAGGATGCCCGGAGGCTGCGGTGTCGCGGCAGCGGCGCCGCCCGCGCTATTCATGCTTGCGCGCCGCCTTCAGCGAACCCGGCGGCGGCTCGTTGAGCACCGCCCAGAACACGCCCAGCTCGGCAATGGCCGAGACGAAGCGATCGAAAGCCACCGGCTTGACCACATAGGCGTTCACGCCCAGCTCGTAGCTGCGCAGCACGTCCGACTCTTCCTGCGACGAGGTGAGCATCACCACCGGAATGCTGCGCAGCGCCGGGCTGGCGCGCACCGCCTGCAGAACTTCGAGGCCGGTCACCTTGGGCAGCTTCAGGTCCAGCAGGATCACGGCCGGGTTGCCTTCGATGCGGTCCGCATGCTCGCCTTCGCGGTGCAGGTATTCGAGCGCCTGCGCGCCGTCGCGCAGCACGACCACGTCGTTGGCGAGTTGGCTGCGCTCCAGCGCGATGAGGGTGAGTTCGAGGTCTCGCTTGTCGTCCTCGACAAGCAGGATCGGCTTAAGCATGTCCTTCTCCATTGGCGGCCGGCGCCGTCGGGGCGGCCGCGTTGTCGGGGCCCGCGCGCGGCAGGATGAAGCCGAAGCTCGCCCCCGCGTCGACTTCCCCTTTTGCCCAGACCGTGCCGCCATGACGCTCCACGATCCGCTTCACATTGGCCAGGCCGATGCCCGTGCCTTCGAAATCCTCGGCCTGGTGCAGCCGCTGGAACACGCCGAACAGCTTGTCGACGTATTTCATCTGGAAGCCCACGCCGTTGTCCTGCACCTCGAGCCCGTCGCCCAGGTCGCTGCGGATGGCGCGCACCACGATGCGCGACGGGTTGCGGGTGCGCGAATACTTGACCGCGTTGGCCAGCAGGTTGCGCACCGCCACCTGCAGCAGCAGCGGGTCGGCGTAGAGCAGCGGGAGATCGGGGTCGATCTGCCATTCGACATTGCGCTGCGGCTCCAGCCGCTTCAGCTCGCGCACCAGGCCATCGACCAGCGAGCCGCTGTCGACCTCGCGCTGCTTGAGCGCGGAGCGGCCCATGCGCGAGAAGTCGAGCAGCGCATCGACCATCTGCCCCGCGAACGCGGCGGCGTCCTTGACGTGCGAAAGGTAGCGATGGGCCCGGGCACTGAGCTGCTTGCCCTCGCTCTGGGCCACCAGGTCGACGTAGCCTGAAATATGCCGCATGGGCGCGCGCAGGTCGTGCGACACGGTGTACGAAAAAGCCTCCAGCTCCTTGTTGACCCGGCCCAGCTCGGAGGCCACGGAGGCCAGCTCCTCGGCTCGGCGCAGCACGATGCCGATCAGCGCCTGTCGCAGCTCGCCGGCCGCGCCGACTTCGGCCGCCGTCCAGGCCGTGGAGCGGCCCCGGATGTGTTCGACCCAGCTCGCGAAGCTCAGGCGCGGATGCATGCGTCCGTTGACCACGGCCTGCGGCTTCTGCGGGTCGCCAGCCCAGCGCACGGTCTGCACGATCTCGGGCCGGAACCAGAGGATCAGGTGCCGGTGCACCTGCGAGATGGAGATGGCGAGCACGCCCGCCGCAACGTCGATGAACTGCCCTGCGGGCGCGAAATGCTCGGCCAGCGCATTGCTTTCGTAGACCTCCACGCCGAGCCCGGCGATCCATTCCGCGAGTTCCTGCACATGCGCCCGCGCGGGTACTTCGCCCACGCACCAGACCTCGTCGTCGAGCACCACCGCGGCACCTGTGGCGCGCATCACGCGCAGCATCAGCGACACCTCGGCCGTGAGGTGCTGCAGCGTGGCGTCGCTCTCGGACAGGTGCGAGACGATCTGCAGCGTGAGCTGGCGCAACTCGAGCCGCTCAGCCACCTCGCCGTTGCTTTCCTTCGACTGGATCTGCAGCGACAGCAACTGGCCCAGGTGCTCGCACGCGAGCCGCGTGCCCGTGTCGAGAAAGCGCGCGGCATGGTCGTGGCACGAGATCAGCCCCCACAGCTTGCCGTCGATGATGATCGACACCGACATGGACGCCAGCGTGCCCATGTTGCGCATGTATTCGAGGTGGATCGGCGAGACGCTGCGCAGTTGCGCCTGCGACAGGTCGATGTCCGCGGCGGTGAGCGCGGCGTCGGTGGCGAGCAGGCGCACCGGCTGGTAGTTGGCATCGGCGATCAGCCGGAAATGGTTGACGAGGTACAGCGCCCTCGCCTGGCGCGGAATGTCGGAAGCGGGGAAGTGATGGCCGTTGTAGCTGTCGTAGCCGGGGTCGGCCTCCTCGGCCAGCACCTCGCCGTGGCCGGCAGCGTCGAAGCGGTAGACCAGGCAGCGGCCGAAGCCGGTGAGCCGTTTCATCTCGCGCGCGGCCAGGCCGCACAGCTCGGCCACCGTGGCCGCCTCCTGCAGCCGCGGCAGGAAGACGCGGCCCAGCGAGTAGATGGGCGCCTCGTTGCCGCCCGGCGGTGAAGCCGCCTCGAACTCGACGATCAGGTGGTTGTCGCTGCGGTGCGCGGAAGTGTCGAAGAAGGCGTGCGCCAGGTTCATCGCGCCGAGCGACACCGGCGAGCCGCCCGGCGGCAGCGCCGGCAGGGCCATCCCGCGAACCGCCGCCAGCGCGGCGGACAGTTCGGCGTCGGGCCAGTTCTCGCTCCATGCGACGAGCGCCAGCGACTCGGGCTGGAGCACCAGCATGCGGCCGTGCGGCTGGATCGAGCCCGGCACGCGGATCGGCTCCAGGTCGCAATTGGACAGGTCGACCTCGACGGGCTCTATGGCCCGCGAACCGGCCAGAAGGTCGGTGGAAGTGATGGGCGGTGGCACGTTGGACAAGGTCAGGCAGCGCGGCCGGGGCCGCGCGTGTTCTCATGAGAATAGGTCGAAAGGATCATGCCAGCGTGTCCCGGGCGCTCTCGTCGGCCAGTTCCTACAGCGCGGCCACCTGCAGGCCGAAGCGCGGCATCAAGGTTTCGAAGCCGGCCACCGCGCCGCGCTGGGCCGAGCCCACGGCGGCCGGATCGCGCAGCGCAGCCGCCAGTTGCGCGACAAAGTCCTTCCACTGGGCGGCCAGGCCGTCGGGCGCGTCGACCGGCTGGAAGTATCGCATCGGGTGCGGCGCCAGCCTCGGCCCCAGGCGCTTGTGCATGGCCATGCCGCCGAGCTGGGAGCCCTCGAGCACGTAGGCCAGGCCCCAGGCGAAGGCAGGTTCGCGGGCGGCTTCGGCCAGTTGCGGAGCGAATGGCGGCTCGGGCGGCTCGGCCGATGCGGCCGCGCCCTCCCCGGCCGGCGCCGCGCCGGCGTCTTCGAGGTCGAGCGCGAGCGCGGCCAGGCGCCGGTCGGTGCGCCGCGCCACCCGGTCGAGCCCCGGATCGCCGGGCGCGGCCAGCGCCTGCCGCACGGCCTCCAGCCATGGGCGCAGGGCGCGCAGGTGGGCGGCATAGTCCGCCAGTGAGGCGTTCTCGCGCGCAATCGGCAGGCGGCTGTCCAGCGCTTCATGCAGCGCTTGGGTGGCGTTGCGCAGCGGGCGAAGCACCTCGGCCACGGAGGGCTGGGCTGCCGTGCTTTCCGTACTTTCCATGCTTCCCACGCTCATGGCGCGAGGCTTTCCATCGGCTTGCCGCCGCTCTCCCGTCCTTCGGCCTCGAAGCTGGCGCACAGCGAGAAAAAGCCGTCCAGGTCCGCGGCCTTGTCGAAAACGGCGTCGGCGCCGAGCTCGCGCGCCCAATCTGCGATTTCCCCGGTGGCGTAGTTGGTCAGCACCACCACGCGCTGGCCGGGCCGGCTGCGGCCGCAGCGCTTGACGATGCCCAGGCCGGAGCCTTCGTGCAGGAACAGGTCGACCACCAGCAGGTCCCAGGCGCCCGGGTTGTCGCCGAGCCAGGCCACCGCGTCCTCTTCGGTGGTGGCGGTGCCGATCAGGTGGATGTCGACCTCGTCCTCCATGGCGGCGATCAGGTTATGGCGAATGTGGGCGTTGTCTTCGACAAGAAAGGTAGAAAGCGGCACGGCGGAGACAAAATTGTTTCTTCGAATATCCCCAAGGGTAAGCGAATCCGCGAGCCCTGCCCGGTGAGCGCGCTTCCCTACATCCGGTAGGAAATGTGGCAAGCGCCCCCGTAAACTGGCGCGCTCCCCATCTCCCCCGGCGGCGCCTGCCGACGAATGAACGCCATGACACAGCCTCAGCCGACGACGATCTCCCCCGCCCTCGTTTCAGCCTTCGCGCCCGGCGGCACGCTGCGCGCCTCCATCAACCTCGGCAACCCGATCCTCGCCAACAGGAACTCCGCCGGCGACGAGCCGGTGGGCGTGTCGATCGACCTGGCGCGCGAATTCGCTCGGCGGCTGGGCGTGGGCATCGAGCTGGTCGTGTTCGAGAAGGCCGCGGCCTCCGTGGACGCGGTGAAGAGCGAGAAGGCCGACATCGGCTTCTTCGCCATCGATCCCGCGCGCAGCGAAGGGCTGCTGTTCACCGCGCCCTACGTGCTGATCGAGGGCAGCTACCTCGTGCCCTCGGCCAGCGCCCTGACCGACAACGCGCAGGTCGATGCGCCGGGTCATCGCATCTCGGTCGGCGCGGGCAGCGCCTATGACCTGTTCCTGACGCGCGAGATCCAGCAGGCCGAGATCGTCCGGCTGCAGGGCGCCGGCCCGGCGCTGGCGGCACTGCGCGCGGGCGAGGTCGAAGTGGCGGCCGGCATCCGCCAGCTGCTCGAAGGCGAGGCGCAGCGCGCGCCGGGCGTGCGCGTGCTGCCGGGCCGCTTCATGGTGATCCAGCAGGCCATGGGCACGCCGGCCAGCCGGGGCGCCGATGCCCAGGCACTGCTGTCGGCCTTCGTCGAGGAAATGAAGGCCGCCGGCTTCGTGGCCGACGCGCTGAAGCGACATCGCATCGAGGGCGCGAGCGTCGCGCCCCCGGCCTGAACGCTCAGAGCTTGTACGCCTCGACCGGCCCCTGCGAATAGAACAGGAAGTAGCCGGTCGAGGTCTGGAAGCCGTTCTTCTTCCAGCCTGCCGGCACCTTGAAGATGCCGAGCTGCCCGCTCGCCACGCCGACGAAGGCGGTGTTTTCCTTGTCGGTGGTGATGCGGCTCCATTGCTCGCGCGTCACGGGCCGCATCTGCATCTTCGGTTCGCTCCACTCGGGTGTGCGCACCTTGTCGCGCATGACGTAGGCGTCGCCCTGGCGCTCGATCTTGATGAGCTCCTTGAGCGCGCCGTTCTGCCTGACGGCGTAGACGCCGACCAGGTCCGCCTCCGGCGCGCCGCATGCGGCCAGCAGCAGCAGCGCCGAGGCGCCGGCGGCCAGCCATTTCTTCGATGCCGTGTTCATGGTGGCCTTCCTTCTCAGCGCTTCGTGTTCTCGCGCAGCTTCAGGTTGCCCTGGAAGCGCAGCGCGTGCGGGTATTCCTCCTTCTCGGCGCCCGCGTCCACGGCGCCCATCTTCTGCTGGCTCTCGCTGGTCTTGGCCAGCAGCGCCGCCGGCAGGTTCACGATGCCCTTGATCTGGTCGTACTGCGCCTGCGTGATGCGGCCCACCTGCAGCAGCCGGAAGGCGTCGCGCTCGATGTTCAGCAGCAGCGGCTTGTTGTCGGCAAAGCTCTGTGCCTTGGCCAGCAGCGCGCTCCACGACTGCGCGCTGTAGTTGCTCACGTAGTAGTCCTGCCCGGTCGGCCCGGCCAGCACCGCGGTGCAGCCCGGCAGCTCCACCTGCACCGCGCCCGTGGACATGACGAAGGTCTTGCGCTGCTCCATCGCGTCGCCGTACGCCAGCGTGACCGGGATGTTCCAGGTCGAGGCCGGGAACTGGTTCTGGTTGGGGAACGACTCCTGCGTGATATTGACGTAGGTGCGGTCCGCAGCGCACTGCGCGTCGACCGTGATCAGCGGCACGCCGGTCTGGCGGATGAAGCTGTCGCCGATGTCGGCCACCTTCTTGCCGCCGCTCACTTTCTCCAGCGAAGTCCACAGCCGCGAGGGCGTGACGTTGCCGAAGCCGTAGTCCTTGAGGTAGATCTGCAGGCCCTTCTGCATCGCCTCTTCGCCGATGTAGTTCTGCACCGTCTCCAGCACGTGGCTGCCCTTGTTGTAGACGAAGATCGACGGACTGATGAAGCCGAAGGAACCGGCGTCGTTGAGGTTGCGCTGCACCGGCACCGCCGTGTTCTTCAGGTCGGCCACGATCACGTTGTGCTTGTCGAGCACGTAGTCGGAGAAGCTGTAGTACTCGGGGTGGAACTTGATGGTGGTGCGCCTTTCGAACCAGCGCGCGAACGACTCGTTGAGCCACACGTTGTCCCACCAGTCGAGCGTGACCAGGTCGCCGAACCACTGGTGCGCGATCTCGTGCGTGACCACCGTCACCGAATACAGCGTGGGCTTGTCGCCCGGCTTGGTGAGCACCGCGTCGGCAAACTCGAAGATCGCGCCCCAGTTCTCCATGCCGCCGAAGCCGGTGTTGGGCTTGTTGTCGTAGCTGTCGTTGGCGGCGATGGTGTCGAACTTCTTGATCGGCAGCGGGATGCCGGTGTACTTGTAGTAGTAGTCCATGGCCACCTTGGTCCACTCCATCGGGAAGGTCGCCCAGGTGGAGCGCCCCGGGGGCGTGAACCAGCGCAGCGGAATGTCGCTGCCGTCGAGCGGGTTCTTGAAGGTGTCGGGCAGGATGTCGAACTTGCCGCCGCCGAAGAAGGTCAGGTACATCGGCATCGACGGCGTCTTCTCGAACGACACCTGCTGGTAGCCGTCGGGCAGCTTGACGGCGGAAATCTGCGCGCCGTTGGACACCGTCTTCCAGTCGCCGGGCACCTCGGCGGAGATCTCGAAGGTATGGCGGAAGGCCGGCTCGTCCCAGCCCGGGAACCACTGCCGCGCGTAGTTGGTCTCGCCCTGCGTCACGATAGCGTCGCTGCTCACGCCCTCGGGTGTCGAGAGGCCGACCTTGAAGATGCCGGTGGCTGCCGAGCAGAACGGGTTGCGCTGCACTTCCGCGGGCGGGCAGAACTCCGCGTCGGAGAACTGGATCTTGCCGTCCCATTCCATGTGCAGCAGGTACTTGCCCTTGGCGATCTGGCCGTCGCTCAGGCGCAGTTGCACGAAGTCGCCGAGCGTCTGCGGCGTGGGAATCAGCGGTATCGCCTCGCCGGGGTTCGACACCTTGCGCAAGGTGGTGCGGCCCTTGGCGAAGTTGAGGTTGTGCGCGGCCACGACGATGGCATCGACAGGCTTGAGCACCTCGATCTCCACGTCGCCGCGGCCCACGAAGGTCTTGAGCGCCGCATCGGGACGGAACCACAGCTTGTAGTTGCTGGGCCAGACGGTGTCGGGCAGTTCCTGCGGCTTGGCCGAGCGGTCCACCGCCGCGGCGGCCAGGTCGCTGGCGGCCACGGGCACGCCGTCGTCGGGCGCCTTCTGCGTGGGATCGACCGCGGGCGCCGACACCACCGGCCCCGACGACGCGCCGAGGCCGACGCCGCCTCCGCCGAGAGAAGCACCGCCGCCGCTGTCTCCGCCGCCGCCGCAGGCCGTCAGCACGGCGAGGGTCACCGCCGTGATGGCAAGATGATTGACGACGGGTGTGTTGAATTTTTTCATGATCGCCTCTGGGTACTCTTGGTAAGAAGAAGATGCGCCGCCCCGCAAGCGCCGGCGGATAGCCAGCGATGCGCATGGCACGCGCGGATGAGATGGATGAACAACTGCCCATGCAGCGGGCAGCACGGTGCCCTCCCGGCGAACAAGTGGTTCGTCAGGACAGCACACGCACGCAGGAGCCACACCGCGCAGAAAGCGGTGGTCCCAGGATGCGAGGGATGAGCTCGTCCATTCCCGTCAGGCAGCGGGTTGATCGGATGCGGGATGCGCAGCTAGGGCTGGCGGCGCGGAGGGTGCGTTCAGCGCCTCGAGATCGACAAGGCGCGTTCGCGCGCGTCGTCGTCAACGGCACAGGCCATGCTGGCGATGGCAAGAATCTTTGCGGCTCTTCTCGTTGGTTTCACGCGCATTCCCTCGTCCATTGAAGTGCGCCAGTTTTAGCTGATCGAATGCGACGGCTCAACGACTGCCGGAACTTTTCTCTCTCAAAATGTTCGCGCGCCATAGGCCGAATGGAGTCATGGGCCACCGCGCAGCATGCACGCTACGAAGATGGTTCAGCAGCAGCAACACATGCTCACGCAGATGACAAATCCAGAGGGCGAAGACTGTGCGTGCATCGCCACAGTACGAAGGTTCGTGTCGTAGAAAAAGCCATGAAAGTTGCGTACCCGGGGCCGCATGCGCCCGGGCACGCCGCGAGCGCTACAGGCCCAATGCGTCCTGCAGCTCGCGCGCCGTCCAGCGCCGGGGCTGCTGCGGCCATGCGCCCAGCAGGCCCACCATGCGCGCGTTGCGCGGCGCGCTCAGGCCATGCTCCTGCGCGAGACGCACGACCTCGCCGCTGAGCGCGTCGATCTCGGTGCGGCGGCCCAGTGCCAGGTCGTCGGCCATGCTGGAGCGGGCCTTGGCATCGATGCGCAGCATGCGCGCCGCGACGATGCGAAACACCCAGTCGGGCAGGCGCAGCAGGCTCGACAAGCGCCGCGCCGGCACCGCAGCCACCTGCGCCGGCGCAATGCCCGCAACGTTGAGGATGCTCAATGCTTCGTCGATCAGCGACGCGAAGCAGCGGCGATAGCCGCGCAGCATCAGCTCTTCGCGCAGCGGCAGACCCGAGAGCGCGTTGACCGGGTTGTTGAGGTTGAGCAGCAGCTTGCCCCACTGCACGGGCAGCAGGTCGGCATGCAGATCGAGCGGCACGCCGGCACGCTCGAACACCGGCAGCCAGGGGCGCAGTGCAACGTCGTCCTGCGCGGCCAGCCGGCCGGGCGTGCCGCGGTGAAAGGCGCCGGCGCCGATCTCGGCCACGTTGTAGGGCACCATGCCCGACAGCACGTTGAGCGACGGCCCGGCCTGCGACGCGGCGTCGCCGTTGGAAATGCCGTTCTGCAGCGAAACGACCGTCGTGCCCGCGGGCAACGCGAAGGCCAGTTCGCCCGCGGCCTCGGCCGTGGCGCCGCTCTTCACGCACAGCAGCACCAGCGCGGGCCGGGCACCGACGGGCACCTGCTCGCACAGCCGCAGCCCGGCGGCCGGCAGCTTGTGGCGGCCGCCGTCCATGTCGGAGAGCGTCAGCCCGTGCGTCGCAAGCTTTTCGAGCACGCGCGGACGGCCGACGAAGGTGACGGGCACGCCCGCCGCCGCAAGGCTGCCGCCGATGAAGCACCCGATGGTGCCGGCCCCCATCACGAGCACTTCACCGGGCATCGCGTCTGGCATGAAACGAAGTGCTTGCGCGCTGGGGGCGTGGTGGCGTCAGGCGCGTTCCGCGACCCAGGCCTGCACCGACTGCAGCGCGGCCGCGAGGCCCGCCGGGTTGGTACCGCCGGCCATGGCCATGTCGGCCTTGCCGCCGCCCTTGCCGCCGACCTGCTGGGCCACGAAATTGACCAGCTCGCCGGCCTTGACCTTGGCCGTGCTGTCGGCGGTGACGCCGGCCGCGATCTGCACCTTGTCGCCGTCGACGGCGGCCAGCACGATGGCTGCCGTCTTGAGCTTGTCCTTCAGCTTGTCCATGGTGTCGCGCAGCGTCTTGGCGTCGGCGCCGTCGAGCTTGGCGGCGAGCACCTTGATGCCGTTGACGTCGACCGCCTGCGCCAGCAGCTCGTCGCCCTTGGACGAGGCGAGCTTGCCCTTGAGCGAACCCACCTCGCGCTCCAGCGCCTTCACCTGCTCGAGCACCTGCGTGAGCCGGCCCTGCAGCTCGGCGGCCGGCGACTTGAGCGTGGCGGCCACGCTCTGCACGGTCGATTCGAGGTCTTGCAGGTAGGACAGCGCGTTGGCGCCGGTCACGGCCTCGATGCGCCGCACGCCGGCGGCCACGCCGCCTTCGCTGACGATCTTGAACAGGCCGATGTCGCCGGTGCGGTTCACGTGGGTGCCGCCGCACAGCTCGCGGCTGGTGCCGATGTCGAGCACGCGCACGGTCTCGCCGTACTTCTCGCCGAACAGCATCATGGCGCCGGTCTTCTGGGCCGACTCCATGTCCATCACGCGGGCCTGCGTCGGCGCGTTGGCAAGGATCTCGGCGTTGACGCGCTTCTCGATCTCGGTAATCTGCTCGCGCGTGACGGGCGCGTTGTGCGCGAAGTCGAAGCGGGTCTTGTCGGCGTCGACCAGCGAGCCCTTCTGCTGCACGTGGTCGCCCAGCACTTCGCGCAGGGCCTTGTGCATCAGGTGGGTGACCGAGTGGTTGCGCATGGTGGCGGCGCGGCGCGCAGTGTCGACCGCGGCCTTCACCGCGTCGCCGACCTTGAGCGTGCCCTGCGTCTGCGTGCCATGGTGGCCGAACACGTCGGCCTTGATCTTCTGGGTGTCTTCGACGCCGAATTGCACGCCCTCGGACACGATCACGCCCTGGTCGCCGACCTGGCCGCCGCTTTCTGCATAGAACGGCGTGGTGTCGAGCACCACGATGCCGCTCTGGCCTTCCTTGAGTTCCTGCACGGCGGCGCCTTCGAGGTAGAGCGCCACGACCTTGGCGTTTTCCTCGAGGTGCTCGTAGCCGGTGAAGGTGTTGCCCGCGCCGGCGTATTCGACGTTGCGGTCCATCTTGAACTTGCCGGCGGCACGGCCCGCGGCCTTCTGCTTTTCCATGGCCGCGTTGAAGCCGGCCTCGTCGACGCCCACGCCGCGCTCGCGGCACACGTCGGCCGACAGGTCGAGCGGGAAGCCGTAGGTGTCGTGCAGCTTGAACGCCACTTCGCCCGGCAGCGTCTTGGCGCCGCCGGCCAGCGCCGCGTCGAGGATTTCCATGCCGTTGGCCAGCGTCTCGAAGAAGCGCTCTTCCTCGGCCTTCAGCGTGTCGGTGATGCGCTTTTCATCGGCCACGAGCTTGGGGTACGCATCGCCCATGAGCTTGACGAGGTCGGGCACCAGCTTGTGGAAGAACGGCTTCTTCTGGCCCAGCTTGTAGCCGTGGCGGATGGCGCGGCGGATGATGCGGCGCTGCACGTAGCCGCGGCCTTCGTTCGACGGGATCACGCCGTCGGCCACCAGGAACGAGGTGGCGCGGATGTGGTCGGCAATCACCTTCAGCGAGTTGTTCGACAGGTCTTGCGTGCCGGTTTCGCGGCCGGCGGCCTTGATGAGCGCGTCGAAGATGTCGATTTCGTAGTTGCTGTGCACGTGCTGCAGGATCGCCGCCAGGCGCTCCAGGCCCATGCCGGTGTCGACGCAGGGCGCGGGCAGTTTCTTGACCGAGCCATCGGGCTGCATGTCGAACTGCATGAACACGTTGTTCCAGATCTCGATGTAGCGGTCGCCGTCTTCATCGGGGCTGCCGGGCGGGCCGCCGGGGATCTCGGGGCCGTGGTCGTAGAAGATCTCGGAGCACGGGCCGCAAGGGCCGGTGTCGGCCATCATCCAGAAGTTGTCGGACATGTAGCGTCCGCCCTTGTTGTCGCCGATGCGCACGACGCGCTCTGGCGGCAGGCCGATTTCCTTGGTCCAGATGTCGTAGGCCTCGTCGTCCTCGATGTAGACGGTGGCCCAGAGCTTGTCGGCCGGCAGCTTGTAGACCTCGGTGAGCAGCTCGAAGGCCCACTTCAGCGATTCGCGCTTGAAGTAGTCGCCGAAGCTCCAGTTGCCCAGCATCTCGAAGAAGGTGTGGTGGCGCGCGGTGTAGCCCACGTTCTCGAGGTCGTTGTGCTTGCCGCCGGCGCGCAGGCAGGCCTGGACCGAGGCGGCGCGCACGTAGGGACGCTTGTCTTCGCCCAGGAACACGTCCTTGAACTGGACCATGCCCGAGTTGGTGAACATCAGGGTGGGGTCATTGCCGGGCACCAGCGAGCTGGACGGCACCACGGTGTGGCCCTTGGAAGCGAAGAAATCGAGAAAGGTCTTGCGGATGTCCGCGACCGTGAATGTGGGCTGGCTCATCTTTGGATTCGTCTTCTGTCGAGGGCGGCGCGGCGATGGCGACCCTCTTGTCGAACCCACTGCGGCGAACCGGCCTAACTGCTTGATTTGCTTGAACAAACGATTATAGGTTTGGCCACGGTTCCCGGGCTGTCCAGGGCAAAACAGCATGATCCGGGCGCCGCGGCTAATATGCGGCCCTGACGGAAAAGAGAACCAAATACGGGCGACGTCATCCGTACTTGTACGGACTTGAAGCAAGGAGCGCGCATGGCAAGGCAAGAGGCGGAACACTGGAAGATCGAAGATCTGGACTTTTCGCGCATTGCGCTCGATGAGGTCCGTGCGGACGAAAACCTCTTCTACCTGGTGGTCTCAGCCTCTTTCATCGAGAGCGGCTCCGACCTCTACACCCAGAACCTGATCGATTTCTTCCACGGCGACGACGAGGTCACCGACTGGCTGTCGAACCACTGGGAAAAGGAAGAACTGCAACACGGCAAGGCGCTGCGCGCCTACGTGCGCCACGTGTGGCCGGAGTTCGAATGGGACACCGCCTACGCGGGCTTCCTGGAAGAGTATGCGACCTACTGCAAGGTCGAGTTGCTGGCACCCACCCGCGCCCTCGAAATGACCGCGCGCTGCGTGGTCGAGACGGGCACCGCCACCTATTACCGGGCCATGGCCCGCAGCACCACGGAGCCGGTGCTGCACGACCTGGCAAGCCGCATCGCGACCGACGAGGTCAACCACTACAAGCACTTCTACCGCTTCTTCCGGCGCTACCGCGAGCAGGAAAGGCTGAGCCGCTTCCGGGTGTTCGGCACCATCGGCCGCCGCACGCTGGAGCTCAAGAGCGAGGATGCCGACTGCGCCATCCGCCACGTGGTGCAGGCCCGCTCGCCCAGCCGCGCCAGCGACACCGCCTACGTGCAGCAACTGAGCGCCAAGATGAACAGCACCATCCGCACCAACCTGAGCGCCGGCACCACGCTCAAGATGCTGATGCGGCCGCTGGAATTGCCCGCGCGGGTGCAGACCGTGATCCAGTATCCGATCAAGCAGTTCATGCAGCACGTGTTCCTGCGCTGAGCGCGCCCGCCTGCAACAGCCACGCCGCGGGCTCGAGCGTGTGTAAAGCAGAAAACCGGAACGGCCGTCTCGTTTCCGGCAACCGGCGTCTCGCTAGTATCTGCCCCCACACCTCTAGCGGCGGGGCTGAGACCTTCGGATGAGCGCCCTGCGCTCCTGGCAAGTTGCTCGCAGTCTCTGCATGCGAGTCCGATGTTCGAAAACAAAACCAATCGCGACCAAGCCTACACAGTGCGCCTCGAAGGCACGAGTCTCTCCATACGTGACCTGATGGAAGTGCGCTTCACCTTTCTGCGGGTGCTCGAGCAGCGCATCGGGCCGCCGACGCGCGTGGTGAAGTGCTACCGGGCCTGGTCCAGCCAACTCGAGTGGGGCACGGAGTCGATGACGGACACGCAGATTGCCAATGCCCGCGCATGGCGCGAAGCATGGGAGCACGCTGTCGGTGTGGCGGCACCACTGCTCAGCCACCCTCGGAACACGAAATTTCACTTCGAGCTCCTTTGATCAGAAATCGAACAAAAAAAAACCCAGCACTAGGCTGGGCTGAACCTCTTGAGTGCTGTCACACACAGAGAACTCGCACTTCGAAGCGAGCAAACAAAATCTAGGGCTTCAAGCGCCGCCGCCTTGTCGGACGGCACCGACAATTCCAATATGGTGCTGTGGCACAACAACTTCCGACCCTGAAAAAACTGCCAAATAGTTCACGTTTTAATGAGTGTCCTACGGCTTCTGACTGTTTCCGGCTGACAGGCTTCCAGCCGGCCTCCCAGGACCATGCAATTGCTGTCACGCAACAGGGCCGCAAATAGAAGAAGAGCTCTCTGTTCGTTCTTAGAGCGCCCTCATGGGCTCCTCGCAACCCGCTTCGGCGGGTATTTTTTTGCCTGGAACCAGCCGCGCTTCGACGGGTCGGGTGCGGTCACTGCGGCCTACCACAAGGCAATGACATGTTTTCCCTTTCCGATGGGGACAATGTTGTGGAAAACCTTGTGTGCAGCGCCCGGAAGCCTTGTCTGGCGTGGCCTGCAACGCGATGCCCGCAAAAGAGGCAGCACTTGAAAAAATCTTCGGAACGGGTTGAATTCGGGGTTTTCGCGCAACGCTCGAGGGTTCCCGGAGACCCGGCGGCTGTCAGCAACGGTCGGTTCCGGCTGACACGCCATCCCGTAGCCTCCCGGGAAATTGCGACCATGCAGTCGCCGGATTCGTGCCAGCCAGGGAGGCGCTGCCAATGACATTCCGACGTGGCACCGCAGCACTACAGAGAGTTTTCCGTGGTCGAATATTTCAAGGTTGGTCTTCCCTACATACGAACGCGCTTCAAGGTTCCAGCGCGGCGTGGTGGCCGTGTGGAACTCAAGGGCCGCTTCGGCACCATCCGGGGATCGAGCGGCGAATACCTGCTGGTCAAGTTCGACGACGATGAGACCGCGGCCATCGTCCACCCGGTCGAGCCCAACTATGTCGAGAATGGCGAAGCGGCAGAGATGCCGCTTTCCCCGCCGTCCGACGATGGCGCTGCGCCGACGCGCGGCGGCGCCTGATCAAGCTCCGAAGCCCAACCTCCAAGGTCGCTCCGCAAGACGTCAGGCCGCGCTGAAAGTCCGAGGCGGTGGGGCGATGTCGCGCAACGTGCCGAAATCTGTCGTCGCCATTCCATCGGTCAGGTAAACCGCCTCATCGTCGCGACGCATGAGGCCACGGTTCTCCATGCCGCGCATGGTCTTGTTGACCACCTCCCGCGAAAGGCCCGCGTACGACGCGATCACCGACTGCGAAATGCGCTTGTCGAACCCGCCTGCGCTCGACGGGGCCAGGTCGGCCAACTGGTGCAGCACGCGATGCACCACCGCCTCGGGCGGCAGAGACGAGATGCGGCGCATCTGGGCGCGCAGCATGCTCATTCGCTTCATCGCGAGGCCCAGCAGGCCCAGTGCGACCTCGGGATGCCTGGAACACAGGCCGCGCATGACGGCTATGGGCACGAAATAGACCGCCGACGGCAGCGCGGCAACGAGGGTATGCATCGACTGGTAGCGGTCTTCGCGGATCGACAGGTCGAAGAAGAAATCGTTGCGTGCGACGAACTCGGTCGTCACTTCTGTGCCTTGATCGCGCGATGGCGTGACGACACGCAGCAGCCCGCTTGCCACGCAACAGATCTGATCGGTCGACTCACCCGCATTCAGCAAAGTGTCGTTGCGCTTGTAGTGGCGAAGCTCGCTGCAATTGATGAGCGCCTCGCGCTCCGCGGCCGGCAAGTTCGCCGTGAGAGGGTGAAGGTACATGCAGCGATGGTGAGCCGTCGGTACCCTCCCAGCAATCCCGCAGATTGGGTGTTGGGCGCATTGCGATACGCGCTATAACCCCCGGCCCGGACACTCAGTCCTCGGTTTCGGACTCGTCTTCCTCTTCGTCGTCGTCTTCGCTCTCTTCGGCACGTCGAATCGTCACGAAATTCTCGGCATCTTCCACGAATGCCATGAGCTTCTCGTCAGGCGCCATGCCGCGGACTTCGGTCTGCGGGCCGTCACCATTCTTGTAGTCGACCTGGACCAGCGCGAAGCACGCCAGGGGCTCTTCCATCTCGCCGTCGTCGCCTCCGTCATACACGGCAACCCAGCCTTCGGCGGGCATGATCTGCAGGATCTTCACGTCTTCCATTGATTGATTGATTTCCAAGCTAAAAATTGCGTTGCGCCGCGCAGCATAGCCCATGAAAAACAAGGCCTGATCCGGGATTGCGATTCGATCCGCACCAGGCGCACTTGGCACCTCGAACATGCATTCCGTCGCATTGAGGTGGCCGCCGAGGCGGTGGACTGACACAGTCCATCCATAGACTTCACCGTCTCCAAACAGGATGCCCTAACCCATGATTCATCGAGAACGCCTGACCGCCGAACTGGAAGGCGACTTCGTCGTGTTCCTCATCGGCATGCGCATCAACCAGCCATGGAAAGTCCACAAGTGGCTGCCTGTCGCCAGCGCCATGCCGCGCATGCTCAAGGAGCTCGGTCGCCAGCCGGAGCGCGGCCTCCTGCATGCCGAAATGTGGTTCTCGCGGACGATCATCCAGGTCCAGTACTGGCGCTCCATGGAGCAGCTGCTCGCCTACGCGAAAGACAAGGAAGCCGAACATCTTCCCGCATGGAAGGCCTTCAACAAGGCGATCGGCACGGATGGCTCCGTGGGCATCTGGCACGAGACCTACGCGGTAGCGCCGGGAACCTACGAGAACATCTACGTCAACATGCCGGCGTTCGGGCTCGGACGGGCCGGAACGACGCAGGGCGTCGTGGAAGCCAATCGGTCTGCGGCTGCGCGATTGAGGGCGACGAAGACGCAGAAGTGAACCACGATCTCGTCGCGGGGGAAGGGCTCTGCTTTTCCTCTGTAGAATCCGCTGCTTGATGCGGGTGTAGTTCAATGGCAGAACGGCAGCTTCCCAAGCTTCATACGAGGGTTCGATTCCCTTCACCCGCTCCACTCCCCTTTCCTCTTCCCCGACCGCATCACGTAGCCTTCACCGCGTCGACCAGAAAGCGCACGAAGGCTTTTCCCGCATCGGGCAGCGAGCGGCCCGCCATGGTCTCTATTTCCAGATGACGCTCGTTCATCTCGCGGTCCTTTAGCGGAATGACGACCAGCGCCTTGCTCTGCAGCAGCGAGCGCATCGACAGCGCGCCGTAGAAGGCGATGCTGTCTCCACCCGTCGCCACAAAGCTCAGCAGCGCGCTCGCGTGGTTGCTGGACATGGCCTGCACATAGCTAAGCCCCTGCCGGCTGCAGCTGGCGTCGAGCAGGCGCCGTATCGAACTGTCTTCCTGCGGCAAGCCCAGCGGGTACGCCACCACCTGGCGCAGCGACAACTGCCGCTGCGACGCCAGCGGATGGTCCTTGCCCATCACGGCCAGGATGGGGCTGGGGTGCCGCAGCTCGATCTCGATGCCGGGCTCGGGCACGGCGCTCAAGGTGATGCCGACATCGGCTTCGCCGTCGCGCACATGCCTGGAAATGTCCGCCGGAGAGCAGACCTGCAAGTGAAAGCGCACGCCCTCGTGCTTGCGCCGGAAGCGGGCGATCAGGGTCGGAATGAAGTCGAAGGCGAAGCCTTCGGTGCTCGCCACGCGCACATGTCCGCTGCGCAGGCCGCGCAAGCCGGCGATGTCGTTCGCGACTCGCTCGATGTCCTGCTGCGCCCGCTTGGCATGCGCCGCGAGCAGTTCGCCGGCGGCATTGGGCACCATGCCTCGCGCGTGGCGGTCGAACAGCAGCGTGTCGAGTTCGCGCTCCAGGCGCGCCACCTGCCGGCTCACCGCCGAAGGCGCGACGTTGAGCTTGAGAGCCGCTTCCTTCACCGAGCCGGTCTTCACGACCTCGAGGAAATAGCGGACCGCGGTCTCCTGCAAGGCACGAAGTGACATGGAATTCTCCGGTTCTCGATTGCCGATTCGGCAACTAAAGATTCTAAACATTGCGCTTGTTGCATCGACTGCCGACTCCTAGGATGACTCTGTTTCGCACTCTCTCGAACCATCAGGAGCTCCGATGAAGCGTCTTCCGCTCATGGCCCGCGCGGCCCTCGCCTTGCTGTACGGATTCAGCCTTGCCGCGGTGCCGCTGACCGCGCCCGCCGCCGAGACGGCCTTCCCCTCGCGTCCGATCACGCTCGTGATTCCCTTCCCGCCCGGGGGCGCGACGGACGTCAACGGCCGCGTGATCGCGCAGCGGCTCGGCAAGGAACTCGGGCAGCCTGTCGTCATCGAGAACCGCGCAGGCGCCGGCACGGTGATCGGCGCAAGCTACGTCTCGAAGGCGGCGCCCGACGGCTACACGCTGCTGGTCAGTTCGGGCTCCACGTTCACCGTCAACCCCGCCATCCGCGCCAACCTGCCCTATGACCCCGTCAAGAGCTTCGACCCGATCGGCATCGCCGGGCGCATCGCCCTGATCCTGCTGGCCAACAGCGACGTGCCGGTGCAGACGGTGAAGCAGTTCGTCGACTACGTGAAGGCGTCGCCCGGCAAATATTCGTACGGCTCCTTCGGCACCGGCACCACCTCGCAGTTCGCCGGCGAAAGCATCCTGCACGCGGCCGGCCTGAAGATGACGCACGTGCCCTACAAGGGCAGCGCTCCGGCCATGACCGACCTGATGGGCGGGCAGATTCCCTTCAGCATCGACACTGTGAGCGCAGCCATACCGCAACTCAAGAGCGGCAAGATCAAGGCAATTGCGCTGACCACGGCCAAGCGCTCCGTCTTGCTTCCCGACGTGCCGACCATGGCCGAGAGCGGCTATGCCGACATAGACATCGACGCCTGGCTGATGCTGGCGGCGCCGAAGGGACTGCCCGCCGATGTGAAGGCCAAGCTCGAGAAGGCCCTTGCGGCGACCATTGCCGACCCCGACACGCGCGCCAAGCTGCTGGGCCAGGGGCTGGAGCCGTCTTACAGCAATGCTGCCGCGGCCAGCGAACTCATCAACCGCGAACTGCCGGTGATGCGAGCCGTGGCTGCGCGCGCGAGCATCACGGCCGATTGAAGAGCGACCGATGAACGCAACACCGAACACATCGCCCCCCCCCGCCGAGCTCGTCGAGCAATCCGCCGTCGAATTGCGCCGCCTCATCGGCAGCAAGGAGATCTCGCCGGTCGAACTGCTGGAAGCATGCATCGCGCGAATCGAACGCGTGAACCCCTTCGTCAACGCGGTGACCGCCACCTGCTTCGAACGCGCGCGCGCGGAAGCCAAAGGCGCGGAAAACGCGGTCATGCGCGGCGACCCGCTAGGACTGCTGCACGGGCTGCCGCTGGGCGTGAAAGACCTCGAGCCCACGCAGGGCCTGCTCACGACCTGGGGCTCCGCCATCTATCGCGATCACGTACCTGCAGAAGACATCGAACTGGTGGCCCGCCTGCGCCGCGCGGGCGCCATCGTGACCGGCAAGACCAACGTGCCCGAGATGGGCGCGGGTGCCAACTCGCGCAACGAAGTGTGGGGCGCCACCGGCAACCCCTTCAACCCGAACCTGAATGCGGGCGGCTCTTCGGGCGGGTCGGCGGCGGCGCTGGCCTGTGACATGCTGCCCGTGTGCACCGGCTCCGACACCGGCGGCTCGCTGCGCATTCCCGCAGCCAAGTGCGGCGTGGTGGGCTTCCGGCCTTCGCCGGGCATCGTGCCGAGCGTGCGCAAGCCGCTGGGCTGGACCCCGATTTCGGTCGTCGGCCCCATGGGCCGCACCGTCGAAGATGCCTGCCTGCAGCTGGCCGCATCCGCCGGCATGCACGCGGGCGACCCGCTCAGCCATCCGCTGGATCCGTTGTCCTTTCTCAAACCGGCTCCGGTCGACCTGGCCAACCTGCGCGTGGCATGGACCGAAGACTTCGGCACCTGCGCGGTGGACGACCGCATCCGCGCCACTTTCCGCCGCAAGATCGAGGCCATGCGGCACCTGTTCCGGCGCTGCGACAAGGTCGAGTTCGACATGGGCGAGGCGCATCGCTGCTTCGACGTGCTGCGCGCGGAGGCTTTCGTGGCGGGCATGCAGGCAGCCTACGAGCGCGACCCCAACAGCCTGGGCCCGCACTCGCGAGCGAACTACGAAATGGGCGCGCAGATGAGCCTGCTCGACAGCGCCTGGGCGCAGGCCGAGCAGACCCGCCTTCTCAAGCGCTTCCAGGCGACCTTCGCCGATTACGACCTCGTGCTGTCGCCGACCACCCCGGTCTCGCCCTTCCCCTGGACGCAGCCGTACGCCGACACCATCAACGGCGAGAAGCAAGCCAACTACTACCGCTGGCTGGCGCTGACCTACGTGGTCACGCTCACGACGCACCCGGCGATCTCGCTGCCTTGCGGCGTCGACCACGCAGGCATGCCCTTCGGGCTGCAGGTCGTGGGCGGATTCAGGATGGACCACCAGGTGCTGGGTGCGGCGCATGCCATGGAGGCGGCGTTCGCTCGCGATGCGCAGCTGCGCAGGCCGCGCCCCGACCTGGCCGCGCTGCGAGTGGCGGAGCCCGCGTTGACATCGATCGTCACGACACCGCCCGTCTTCGACCGCGGCCTCATGGAGACAGCCGCGATATCGGCTGTCTGAGCCTCACCGGCGGGTATCGGCCGGTTTGCTTGCACATCAAAATACTGTATATTCAAACAGTATTTCACGGGAGTTCTGAAATTCCCAATCCCGGTCAATTGCCCCAAGCACACCAGGACGATGAACCAAGCTGAACTGTTCTTTCCCCGCGCAACCACGCCAGCACCCATGCCTGCCGCATCGTTGCCCGAATTCGAACCCCCGCTCCACTTCGTGGAGGTCGAAGCAGCGGTTGAAGAAGCCGATGCCTCGCCACCAGACGCCTACACAGTGCGGCTGGCGGACTACGCACTGCCATCGGCAGACGCCGCAAGAGTGGCCGAGCAGCGCTTCCGCCGCGAAATCGACCGGCAGCTGGGCAACGATGTCATTCCCACGCTGCGCGCCTTTCAAAATGCCAGCGAGTCGAGCGAAAGCGAACTCTCGAAGGCAGAAATCGCAATGGCCAAGCGCTGGGCAAAGGCCTACGACGCCGCGCGAACCGCGGGCTTTCGCGATCTGGGCGAAACCGACGAGGCGTATTTCGAAATCCGCATCGACTGACGGCGTCAGCCTTGCCGGGGCGACAAGGCTCCAGGCAAGCGCGACACCCGCTCGTCCAGGAATTCCACCATCACGCGCACCCGCAGCGGCAGATGGCGGCGCGGCGCATACAGCAGGTGAAGCTCCTGCGCCGGCCCTGTGTGCCGGCCGAGCACCCGCACCAGCCGGCCTTGCGCCAGCAGGTCCGCCACCATCCACGTCGGCTGCAATGAAATGCCTGCGCCGCCGAGCACGCTGTCGAGCAGCGCCACGGCGTTGTTGACGCGATAGCGGCTGCGCACCGGCACCGCCTCCGGCCCGTTCGGCCCCTGCAGCAGCACGCCGTCGTCTCCGCCCGCATAGCGCAGGTAGTCGTGCGCCAGCAGATCCTGCGGCTTGCGCGGTTTGCCGCGCGCGGCGATGTAGTCGGGCGACGCAACCAGCACGCGCGGCCATGTGCCGAGATGCCGGGCAACGAGATCGGGCGGCAGCTTGCCTCCGACCCGCAGCGACACGTCGACGCGTTCCTCCAGCGGATCGACGAATCTGTCGTCGAGCACCAGCTCAAGCTCGATGTCGGGGTACAGCGCCAGGAACTCCAGCACCATCGCATTGAGATGCCGCTGGCCCAGCGTCACCGGCGCGCTCACGCGCAGCAGGCCGCGCGGTTGCTGGATGCCTTCGCGCGCATCGGCCACCGCATCGCCGTAGTCTTCGAGCACGCGCCGCGAGCGCTCGTGAAAGCGCTGGCCCTCCTCCGTCAGGCTCAGGCCCGCGGCGGTGCGCCGCAACAGCCGCACGCCGAGCGAGCGCTCGAGCCCCGCGACGAGCTTGCTGACGGTGGGCTGCGTGGTGTCCAGCGCACGCGCGGCGCCCGACAGGCTGCCCAGTTCGACGCTGTGCACGAAGGCTTCGATGGCGCGCAAGGTGTCCATGGAGATGTATTCGAATATGGAATGGGCTGGATGCCATTCTGCCTTCTACCCATCCGTATCTGCATGAATGAAAGTCGTGTCATCGATTCGCTTTTCATCCAAGGACATGCAAATGACACCCTCTGCATTCACGTCGCTCATCCGCCACGGCGCCCTGGCGCTTTCACTCGCCGCCGCGGTCTCCGCGTCCGCGGCCGAACCCGCAACCGCCTACTGGAGCCCCAGCTGGGTCGCCAGCACGCAGCCCATCTGGAGCGGCGACTTCGTGCTGCCCCCGGGCCTGCCGTTCCAGTTCAACCGGCAGACCGTGCGCCAGGTGGCGCGCCTGAGCATCGGCGGCACGCGGCTGCGCGTGGTGATCAGCAATGAAGGCGGCACGTCGCCGCTGCACATCGGCGCGGCTCGCGTGGCACGCCATGCAGAGGGCTCCGGGATCGTCGAAGGCACAGACCGGCAACTGCGATTCGGCGGCCAGGCCGAGGTGACCCTACCGCCCGGTGCCCGGCTCGTCAGCGATCCGGTCGACATCGTTTTGCCCGCACTCGGCGAGGTTGCGGTGTCGCTCTACCTGCCGCGCCCCAGCCAGCCCGCAGGCTTTCATTTCGATGCCCGCCAGATCGCCTACGTGGCAGACGGCGACCTGACCGGCGCCCCGCGCATGCCGGCCAACGCGAGCCAGTGGAGCACCCGCGTCTACGTCAGCGGCCTGATCGTGGAAACGCCCAGGCCCCCGGTCACCGTCGTCACCCTCGGCGATTCGCTGACCGACGGCAACGGCTCCACCGCCGGCGCCAACACCCGATGGCCCGATGCATTGGCCGAGCGGCTGGCAAACCGTGGCGTCGCCGTGCTGAACGCCGGCATCTCCGGCGGCCGGCTGCTGAAGGACGGCATGGGCCGCGCCGGCCTGGAACGCGCGGGCCGCGACGTGTTCGCGCAGCCGGGCGTGCGGGCCATGGTCGTGCTGCTGGGCACCAACGACATCGGCTGGCCCGGCGGTCCGTTCGCGCCCGACGAGCCCGCGATGCGCGCGGAAGAATTGATCCAGGGCTTCAGGCAACTGATAGAGATGGCCCGTGCCCACAACGTGCGCATCGTGGCCGGAACCATCCCGCCCAATGAAGGCGCCTTGCAAGGCACGCCGCTCGCGGGCCACTACTCACCCGAAAAAGACAAGGTGCGCCAGGCCGTGAACCGCTGGATCCGCGAAGGCGGCGCGTTCGACGCGGTGGTTGACTTCGACGCACTGCTGCGCGACCCGGCCAATCCATCGCGCCTGAAGGCGACCATGGACTCGGGCGACCACCTGCATCCGGGCGACGCCGGCTACAAGGCGATGGCCGCCGCCATCGACCTGAAGGCCCTGCTGGGCAGGGCGCCGTGAGTTCGCAAATATACTGTACATAAATACAGTATTTCTCTAAAATTCGTCGTCTCCAAGAACAACATCGAGGCGACGCCGATGACCACCGCCAACCCGCCCGCGCCCTCCGCGCAGGCTCTTTTCTTCTCGAGGTTGCATCCGTTGCAGCCCCGCTCACGCAAGGGCCGGGTCTCCACCTGGCCCTTCAAGGTGGCCCGCGAACAGGGCCAGTACGACATCCATGACAAGGACGACGTTCGCGTCCAGGCGGCGCGCGTCATCCGCACGACGGCCGAGAGCTGGTGGCCGTCAGTTTCCTGAAGGATCGACAATGACCGAAGGCACAAGGCTCCTCATCGGACTTTTCCCCACCGCAGACGTGCAAGCTGAAATCCAGGCACACCGCCAGGATTGGTGGTGGCCAAGAGATTGCTCGTTTCCGCCTGAAGAGCGCCTGCACCTGACGCTTCAATCCCTCGAGGATCAGCAGGGCAAAGCCGAGCTGCGACTGCGTGCCGCACTCGCCGAAGTTCCCACGCGGCCGCTGAACATCAAGCTCGACAGCTCATGCACATGGCCCAACGACGTCTCGGTGGTGCGGCCCTCCGCGCACGAGGGATTGCGGCGCCTCCAATACGACATCAGCCTTGCGCTGCGGCGCTCGGGCTTTTCCTTGTTGCTGTCAGGCCGGTGGACGCCACACATCACGATCGCACGCAATTCAGAGCATGCCGCCGCCCCCATGCCCCTCGAGCCTATTCACTGGTTCGCCCATGAATTCCGCCTGGTCCGCTCGCACTTCACTCGCTCGTTCCGCCACGAGCTGCTGGACTCATATCCTCTGCATTGAGACGAGGCATTCGCAAGGCACTACAGTGGCCTTATGCCGACACCCTCAGACATCTCGCACGAGACCATCGCCCAGCACCTCGCGCAGGCCTACCGGCTCCGCGTTGCCCAGGCCGAACTTTTTCCTGCGGGAGCAAGCGCCACATCCGCTGCCTTTCGCGTCATTGCGGATGACGAGACGCGGTATTTCCTGAAGCTGCAACAGGGCGCCATCGATCCTCCTGCCGCTCTCGCCCTCTGCGCCTTTCTTCATCACGACAAGGGCATCGACGCCGTGATGGCCCCCATGCCCGCCACGGACGGCACGCTGAGCACCCAGGGCCACGGCTTCGACTGGACGCTCTACCCATTCTTCGACGGACAGAGCGGCTTCGACCGCACCTTGTCGGACCGGCAGTGGATCGCACTCGGCCAGGCGCTCGGCGCCATCCACCGCACCCAACTCCCCGAAGCCCTGCTGGCCAAGCTCCCCAAGGAAAGCTACGCGCACCAGTGGCGCGAAGGCGTGCGCCGCTATCAGCGCCGCTTCATCAACGGCACTGCTGGCGACGGCATCGTCCAGCGCTTCCTCGCCTTCTGGGAAGAGCACGCCGAAGAGATCGACACCGTCGTCTACCGCAGCGAGCAACTGGCGTCCATCCTGCTGGAACGCCCACCGCAGCTCGTGCCGTGCCACGCTGACATCCACGCGGGCAACGTCATCGTGGGCGAAGGCGACCGGGTGTCCATCGTCGGATGGCACGCGCCCATCCTCGCGCCCAAGGAGCGCGACCTGATGTTCATCGGCGGCGGCGTCGGCAACGCGTGGAACCAGCCTCGGCAGCAAGCGCTGTTCTACGAAGGCTACGGCCCGTCGGACATCGACGCGGTCGCGCTGGCCTACTACCGCTACGAGCGCATCACCAGGGACGTACTCGAACTCTGCGACCGGATACTCGACAGCGCAAGGGCCAACGCCATCGCCAACGCCAGCGCGGAAGGGCGCGAAGAAGGCATGCGCCGCATGCAGAGCCTGTTCGTGCCGAACGGCGCGGTGGCCATCGCCCACCAGAGCTACGACGCCGTGACCTGACACGGTCACCGGCGCGTCAGATCAGCAGATCCTGCGCGTCTTCCTCGAAGCCGGCAATGGGCTTCGCCTTGGCCAGCGCCAGCCACACCCCGAACGGAATGCGCTCGAAGCTGCGATGCACGGCCGCACGTGCCACCACGAGCCGTTCGCCTTCGAGCACCATCACGCCGCATTCGGCCGGCACCTCTTCGGGCTTGGCGATGCAGCGGCCCTTCGCGTCGTTGCCCAGCACGTACCAGCACTCGCCGCCCAGGTCGAGGTACGCCGCGCGCTTGTCGGGCTTGCGCAGGTCTCCCAGCAGATCGGCGCGGCTCACCTTCACCTCGTGCACGATGGGATGTGCATAAGCCTCGACGCTGGTATTGCGGATCGAGAACACATCGGGCCGCGCGATGCACCAGCGCGGCTTGCCGCCGTCTTCCAGCGGCGGCAGCCGTGCGCGCAGCCCGAGGCCGCGCCATGCGATACGGCCGCCGCGCGTCATCTCGCGCGCCACGCGCTCGACCAGCGCCTCGTGCGGCGACAGGGCCGCGCGGTTGATGGTGAGCGTGGTCGCGATGCGCGCAATGCCGGCGTCGGTCACGCGCAGCGTCTCGTGGCCGTGCATGCTGCGCACGCGCTCGAGAAAGCCGCCCGCCAGCAATTCGACCTCGATGCCGTCGCAGCAGGGCCAGCCGGCGGAGCGGTAGATTTCGCGCAGGCGCCGTGCGTGCAGCTTGCCGAAAGGCACCTCGACAGCTTCGCAGGAGGCGGTCTGCATCGGCGGCGGCTCGACCACCGGCGGCGGAAAACCGGGGTCGGTGACCGGCGGAACCACCGGCGGCGGATCGCCCTCCGGCGGTGGCACGGATGGCGGTGGCGGCGGCATGGGCACCGGCACGTCGGGTGCGGGCGGCGGCGGACCGATGGGCGTGGCGACGACGGGGTCAAGGACGAGTTCGGGCATGGCTCTGGCAGGTTAGCGAAAAGTCTTTCGGAACGCGAGGCATGGAACGATCGGTTGCATCGATCGATCCGTCAATGGAAGTCGCGGCTGGTGTTGCTCTGCGCGAGCCGGCCCATGAGCGGCGTCAGGTCCTTGAAGCCGGTGGCCACGAGGTGCTGCACCTTGCCGCCGGTTTCATCGTCGCGCTGCCACGTGCCCTGCACCGCGAGCAGGTGCGACTTGAGCAGCGGCTCGCGCCAGGCCTCGATGACATGGCTCCAGACGATCACGTTGACGTTGCCGGTCTCGTCCTCCAGCGTGACGAAGATGGTGCCGTTGGCCGTCTGCGGCCGCTGCCGGCCCTTGACGATGCCGCAGGCGCGCGCAGTCTGGCCGTTGGGCACCGAACGCAGCTCGGCCGCGCTCATGAGCTTCATGCGCGCCAGCCGCGGGCGCAGCAGCGCGAGCGGATGGCGGCGCAGCGTGAGCCTGAGCGACGCGTAGTCGCCGACGATCTCCTCGCCCTCGGACGCGGCCGGCAGCAGCAGCGCCTGCTCGTTGATGGGCACGCCTCGCAGCAGGGCCGGCGCCCGGCGTTGCGCCGTGGCGTCCCACACCTGCTGGCGGCGGTGGCCGGAGAGGGACATCAGCGCATCGGCCGCGGCCAATGCGGCCATGTCCTTGCCGTCGAGTTCGGCGCGCAAGGCGAGGTCTTCGGTGCTGGTGAAGAGTGCCGCGGCGCGGGCCTGCAGCAGGCGCTCGGCGCCGCCCGCGCTGAGGCTGGCAATGCGGTTCAGGCCCAGTCGCACCGCGGGCTGGTTCTCGTTGCCGAGGCGGTCGGCATAGCGTTCATCGATGCCGCAAGGACGCGGTGCATCCGGGTCCCGCGCTTCGAGCGTGGTGTCGAAGTCGCTTCTCGTCACATCGACCGGGCGCACCTCGACGCCATGGCGGCGTGCGTCCTGCACCAGCTGAGAGGGGCTGTAGAAGCCCATCGGCTGCGAGTCGAGCAGCGCGGCCAGGAAGCAGGCGGGCTCGTAGTGCTTGAGCCAGCTGCTCACCGTGACGAGCAGTGCGAAGCTGGCGGCGTGGCTTTCGGGGAAGCCGTAGTCGCCGAAGCCCATGACCTGCTTGAAGATGGCTTCGGCAAAGGCTTCCTTGTAGCCGTTGTCGACCATGCCGCGCACGAGCTTGTCGTGGAACTTGCCGAGGCCGCCCTTGCGCTTCCATGCGGCCATGGCTCGCCGCAACTGATCGGCTTCATCCGCCGTGAACCTGGCCGCGATCATGGCGATCTGCATCACCTGTTCCTGGAAGATCGGGATGCCCAGCGTTCGCTCCAGTGCCTCGCGCAGTTCCTCTTTCTCGTAGTGAATCGCCAAGCCCTTGCGCACCCGCTCCCGCTGCTTGAGGTACGGATGCACCATCCCGCCCTGTATGGGCCCCGGCCGCACGATCGCCACCTCGATCACCAGGTCTTCATAGCTGCGCGGCTTCAGGCGCGGCAGCATCGACATCTGCGCCCGGCTCTCGATCTGGAACACGCCGATGGTGTCGGCGTCGCAGATCATGTCGAACACTTTCTGGTCGTCGTTCGGTATCTGGTGCATCTCCACCGTCGAGCCCCGCCAGCGGTTCATGTGCTCGAGCCCGCGGCGAATGGCGCTGAGCATGCCGAGCGCCAGCACGTCGACCTTGAGCATGCCCATCGCTTCGAGGTCGTCCTTCTCCCACTGGATGACGGAGCGGTTTTTCATCGACGCCTTCTCGACCGGTACCAGCCGCGTGAGCTTGGTGTGTGTGAGCACGAAGCCGCCCACGTGCTGGCTCAGGTGGCGCGGAAATCCCTTGAGCTTCTGCGTGAGCTCGATCCACTGGACCAGCTTGAGTTCGTCTTCTTCCACGCCTGCACGCGCGGCAGCCTGCAGCAGCTGTTCGCCTCGCACGGTGTCGTCGAACCAGTAGTGGTCCTTCGCGAATTCGTCGATCAGCCGTTCGTCGATGCCGATGGCCTTGCCCACGTCGCGCAATGCGCTGCGCGAGCGGTAGCAGATGACCACGGCGGCGATGGCGGCGCGATGCCGTCCGTATTTTTCGTAGATGTACTGGATGACTTCTTCGCGCCGCTGATGCTCGAAGTCGACGTCGATGTCGGGTGGCTCATGGCGCTCGCGGCTGAGGAAACGCTCGAACAGCAGCGTGCCCTTGTCCGGATCGATGGCGGTGATGCCCAGGCAGAAGCAGACGGCGGAGTTGGCCGAGGAGCCGCGCCCCTGGCAAAGGATCTTCTGCGACCTGGCGAAGCCGACGATGTTCTCCACCGTGAGGAAGAACATCTCGTATTTGAGCTCGATGATGATGTCGAGCTCTTTCTGCACCTGCTTTTGCACCTTGTCGGGAATGCCGTCGGGGTAGCGCCCGCGCGCGCCTTCCCATGTCTTGCGCACCAGCGTCTGCGCTGGCGTTTCATTGGTGCCCAGGGTCTCGAGCGGGTACTTGTAGTTCTCCCTGATCACATCCGGATCGAACTTGCACCGTTCGGCCACCACCAGCGTGTTGTCGAGCATCTGCCGCAGATGAATCTCGGCCAGCCGCATGCGCGGCCGCAGATGCCGCTCGGCATTCGACTGCAGCGCAAACCCGCATTCGGCCACCGTCTTGCCCTCTCGCACGGCCGTCAACACGTCGTGCATCGGCTTGCATGAGCGCGCATGCATATGCACGTCGCCGGCCGCCAGCAGCGGCACGCCGGCTTGCCCGCCCGCTTCCATCAGCGTGACCAGCCAGAGGTCGTCATCGAGTTCGCTGAACAGCTCCACGGCCAGCCAGAGGTTCTCGCCGTACAGCGCCCTGGCGGCCATCAGGTCTTCATGCAGCGTGGCCGTGTCCATGGCGCCGCCCGGGTTGCGGTCCGGCACGAAAAGGATCTGGCAGCGCTGCAGGGAGGCCACGTCGCTCTCCTCCCAGCTCACGCGGTACTCCCCCTTGGGCAGCTCGGTGTTGCGTGCTGCGGTGATGAACTCGCACAGGTTGCCCCAGCCTTCGGTGTCATTGGCGATCACCACGAGCCTGAAGCGCTCGAACTGGAACTCGCTGCCGAACAGCAGGCGGAAAGCCGGGTTGCGCGGGATCTTCGGCTCGTCGGGGTTTTCGCGCTCGTATTCTTCGAGCTTCGCGGGCAGGTCGCGCAAGCCCACATGCGCCCGCACGATGCCGGCCACCGAGCACTCGTCGGTGATCGCCAGCGCCGTGTAGCCGAGCTGATAGGCCCGCTCCACCATCTCCTCGGGCGTGGATGCGCCGCGCTGGAAGCTGAAGTTGGTCAGGCAGTGCAGCTCCGCGTAGTCGGGCAGCGTGAACGCGGGCGGCTTGCGCAGCGGCACCGGCAGCGCATGCACCTTGGCGGGCTGGCGCCTGCTTTCCTGCTTGTCGCTCAGCTCAGGCATAGAACCCCTGCAGGTACCAGCGCACCTCGCCCGAAGAAAAGCGCGCAGCGGGCCGCTCGCGAAAGATCCACACCAGCCCGGCTTCGGGGCTTTCCGCGACGTAGTAGTCGCGCATGGCGGGCTGGCCGCCCTCTTCCTTGTCGCCCCACCAGCCTGCCTCTACGCGTTGCGGCCCGACCAGCCTGCTCAGCGTGCCGCGATAGCACGGGCGCTCGCCGTCCATCTCGAGCCGCAGCGGCTCGGGCAGCAGCCACGGCGGATAGATGGCATCGGGCTGCGAGGCGGCGGCCTGCGCCTGCCTGCGCGCCTTGTCGGGCGGGGCTTTGTCCTTGTGCAGCGCGGGCCGCCACGCCTGCTTGCGCTCCGGCCGGTGGTCGGCCTGTGCCGAGGGCACCAGCACCTGCGACGGGCCGAGCCGCACGCTGAGGCGCTCGACCATCTCGTGCAGCCTGTCGCCCTTGCGGTTGTCCTCGGGCAGGAAGCTGGTGCTGGCGCCGGCCCACGGATCGGTCTCCAGCGTGCGCAGCCGCAGCCAGCTCGCGGGCGCCGAGAGCGTGGTGAGCGCGAGTTTTTCGGACATCAGCCGGCGCAGGTGCGCCATGTCCTGCGTGGGCTCGGCCGTGCGCACGGTGACCTGCTGGTGCGGCGGCAGGTTCACGCCGTTGAAGCGCTTGAGGTCGAGCGTCCATTGCAGCTCGAGCGCGCGCGCGCCGCGCTGGCGGGCACGCAGCCACAGCTGCAGCGAGGCCAGCAGCCGGTTGGCCGACCACATGAGTTCGGGCGCGGTTTCGGCCAGCGCGGGCAGTTCGAGCTTCTGCTCGAACACGTCGGGCAGCGTGAGCCAGGCATGGCTTTCGGGGCGCAGGCCCCAGGCGGCATCGAGCGCATCGCGCAGCTCGGCACCGAAGCGCCGCGTGAGCCCGCCGCGCGGCAGCGCAGCCACGTCGCCCCAGGTGCGGCAACCGAGGCGCGCGAGCAGGTCGAGGTGCGCGCGCGCCGCGCTCAGGGTGTCGAGCGGCAGGCCGGCGGGCACGTCTTGCGGCCGCTTCTCTTCGCGCGTGAACAGCCGCAGCCGCGCCAGCGCGATGAGGCTGGTGGCGCCCTGCGTACCCAGCATGCGCGCGTCGGGCGCGGGGTTGTCGGCCAGCAGCAGGCGCATCAGCTGCAGCCGGCCGCCCCAGAGGCGTTCACAGGCCGAGACCTCGAGCATCAGCGCTTCGTCCTGCCAGGCGACGTGGGGCGTGTAGCGCAGCGCCCACCAGCCGATAGCCTCGGGCGTGGGCAGGACCGGGCCCTCGGGCGTGCCGGCGTCGTCAAGTAGCCACCGCAAGGCGATCCAGTGCACCTGGGCCTCCTTTCCACGCGTCGATGCGCACCACCTTGGCGGAGGTTGCCGTCTCGCCGGCTTCCACCACGGTGCCTTGCTGCTGCAGCCGCAGCTTGCGGCGCACCCGGGCGGCGGCCAGCAGCGCGGCCATGCGCTCGTTGCGCGCAGGCAGCATGACCGGCGAGGCCAGCGGCGGCCCGCGGCGCTTGAGGATGTGCAGCGCGATCTGCGAAGCATCGGCCTCGCAGCGGTCGGTGCGAAGGCGCAGCCGCGCGGGCGAAGCCGACAACGCGACCGAGTCGGGCCGGCACACGAACAGCAGCAGTTCATGCTGCGCCGCCGCCAGTTGCAGCCGCCGCAGTTCGGCCACCCGCGCCTGCGGCAGCCACGCCACCACGGCCGCCACGTCGGCGCAGCGCAGCGCCTGCTCGCAGGCCCACAGCCGCGCGGCCGGTGCCTCGCTGCGCACCCACATCAGCGCTTCCACCGGCAGCCCCTGCGCCGCGAGCGACGGCCCGCAGGGCTCGAAGGGCGGGCCGACCAGCACCACCGGCCCGCCGCGCGCCTGCACCGCCTGCGCCAGCGCCGGCAGCAGCAGCCGCCAGACATGGGCTTCGGGCGCGGCCTGCAGCAGTTCCGTCATCGCGCCGACCGGCCATCCGCCGCCCGGCAACTCCGCGTCGAGCGCGGCATGGCCGGTCGCGACGACCTGGGCGTCGGCCAGGCCGAGTTCGTCGGCATGCCAGACGCCGCGGCCCGCGGCAGCGGAAAAGGAATCGAGGAAAGGAAGGCCCATGGCGAAGACTGTTAACTGTATTTTTATACAGTATTCCATGGGCTGCGGGAAAAAAGCTGTTTTTCTTCGTCACGGGGATTTTCATATTCCCGGTGTTCATGCGAAGGCGCCCAGAAGTCGTTTGAGCCGGGGCTGCCGCTTCGCTCCAATGGAGCCGTCCAACAGGAGCACCGCATGACCACCCCCAGCACAGCCGTCACAGCCGTCACCGCAGGCCTGAACTACCTCCAGCCGTCCGCCCTGCGCCCCGTCAGCTACACCTTCCAGCCGCCGCCCGACACGCCCTGGGAAAGCGGCAGCTACGAACTGCGCCCCATGCCCATCGCGGATGCGCGCGCAGCCGCGGCGCCACCCGACATCGAGCGCGAAGGCTTCGTGCTGCGCGACGCGCCCACGGCCGTGCGCGACTTCCTCGACGACGCGGAGGTCACGGCCATCTACCACCGCGAGGTGGCCGAACTGGCACTGGCCGTCACGGGCGGCTCGCGTGCCCATGTCTTCGACCACCTGGTGCGCAGGCGCGAAGCCGACCGCGCCGCCCTGAGCTTCGGCCGCCGCGCGACCGACGGCCGGGCCGCCGCCAACGGCCGCATCCACAACGACTACACCGAGGAATCTGGCCGTCGCCGGCTGTCCCTGGTGCTGCCCGACCCCGAGGAAGCCGCGGCCGTGCGGCGCTATTGCATCGTCAATGTCTGGCGTTCGATAAGGGGGCCGGTGCTCGACACGCCGCTCGCCGTGTGCGATGCCCGCTCGGTGATGGCCCGGGACCTGGTCGACGCCGAAGTGCGCTATCCGCGCCGCACCGGCGAGATCTACCTCGCGACGCATTCGCCCTCGCACCGCTGGTCTTATTTTTCCGCGATGGACCGGCACGAGGCGCTGGTGTTCAAGCAGTACGACTCGCAGCTCAGCGGCGTCTCTCGCTACACGCCGCATGCCGCCTTCGACCACCCCGAGGCGCCCGCCGACGCGCCGCTGCGCGAGAGCATCGAGGCCCGCTGCCTAGTGGTGTTCGAATGAACACGCTCGACTTCTGGTTCGACTTCGGCAGCAACTACAGCTACCTCAGCGTGATGCGCGTGGAGCAGGAGGCGGCCGCGCACGGCATCGGCATCCGCTGGCAGCCCTTCCTGCTGGGGCCGATCTTCCGATCTTTCGGCTGGGAGACGTCGCCCTTCGTTTTGCAGAAGGAGAAAGGCGACTACACGTGGAAGGACATGGCCCGCCAGTGCCGCAAGCATGGCCTGCCGTGGCGGCAGCCGACGCGCTTTCCGCGCCCGGCCGTGCTGCCGCTGCGCATTGCGCTGGTGGGTGCCGCGCAGCCGTGGATGGGCGAGTTCTGCCGCCGCACGATGACGATGAACTTCGCCGAAGACCGCGACATCGATTCGCCGCAGGCCATGCGCGACCTGCTCGCCGGACTGGGTCTGCCGGCGCACCGCATCCTTGAAGAAGCGCTGTGCGACGCCAACAAGCTGCGGCTGCGGCGCCAGACCGAGACGGCCGCGGACAAAGGCATCTTCGGCGCACCGACCTTCTTTGCCGGCAGCGAGATGTTCTGGGGCAACGACCGCCTCGACGAGGCGATCGCATGTTGCAAGGCGATGCCCTCAGTGCCCTGACGACTGCCGCGCCTCGTCCATCAGCCATTCGGCCACGTGGCGCACGTCTTCGCGCGGTGCCTCGTCGGCGTGGATCAGCCAGTAGGCATGGCCTGAAGGCTGCGCCGGCGCGGGTGCGGCCACGCGCACCAGCCGCCGGTCGTCGAGCAACGGCTGGATCAGTTCCAGCCGCCCCAGCGCCACGCCCTGGCCGGCCAGCGCCGCCTGGATCAACTGGTCGTACTGGTTGAAATGGAGCACGGCGCGCGGCTTCGCATCGGCCCAGCCCACCGCCGCGAGCCAGTCGCTCCATTGCAGCCACGGGTGCTGCGGATCGTCGAAGGCCAGCAGGCAAAGCTGCGACAGCGCCTGCGCCGACGCCAGCGACGCCAGCCCGAGCGAAGGGTGCGCCACCGGCGCCACGGTTTCCCCGAAGAGCCGCACCGCCCCGGCCGGCGCAAGCACGGGCGTCGTGTAGCGAATGGCAAGGTCGATGCCGTCGTTGCGCATGTCGGCCAGGCGGTTGTTGGACGACACGCGCACGTCGACGCCCGGATGCAGCTTCTGCACATTGCCCAGCCGCGGCAGCAGCCACAGCCCCGTCATGCCGATGCTCGCGCTCAGCGTCACGGGGCGCTGCTCGCCGGACTGGCGGATGCCGCCCATCACGTCCTGCAGTTGCTGCACCGCGCCGTCGGCGCTGCGAAAGAGCCGCTCGCCTTCGGCCGTGAAGGCGATCGAGCGGTGGCCGCGCACCAGCAGCTTCACGCCGAGCAGCGTTTCCAGCGCATGCACCTGCTTGCTCACCGCCGACTGCGTGAGGCAGAGGTCTTGCGCCGCGAGCGAGATGCTCATGCGCCGGCCTACCGCCACGAAGCCCCGCACCAGGTCCAGCGAAGGCATGCGAAGCAGCGAGAGTGGCATTCCCATGATGAATGTGAGGCGGCGAAAAGCCGGATTGGAGCACAGGCCGCAAGCTTGCGTGCGGCGCCTTCCGCCGGATACTGGCCGCCGATGCCGCCCCTGAAGGATTTCCCCATCACCCGCGCCGAGCTGCTGCGCACAGGCGTTGCGCTGTGCGCCGGCGCCGCGCTCCCCGCCTTGGCGCAACGACCGCCCACGCCCGCCATGAACACCCGCCCCATTCCCTCCACCCGCGAAGCCCTGCCCGTCATCGGCTGCGGCACCTGGATCGGCTTCGACCAGCGCCCCGGCACCGAGGAATACAAGCGCCTGCCCGGCGTGCTCGATGCGCTGTTCGCGGCCGGCGGCACGGTGATCGACAGCTCGCCGATGTACGGCCGCTCCGAGGAAACCACCGGCGAGCTGGTGGCGGCTGCGGGCCAGCGCGACAAGGCCTTCCTCGCCACCAAGGTCTGGACCTCGGGCCGCGAGGCCGGCATCGCGCAGATGGAGCAGTCGTTCGCGCGGCTGCGCACGCAGCGCATCGACCTGATGCAGGTGCACAACCTCGTCGACTGGCGCATCCACCTGGCCACGCTGCGCGGCTGGAAGGACAAGGGCCGCGTGCGCTACATCGGCATCACGCACTACACCGCCTCGGCCTACGGCGAGGTGGAAGCGGTGCTGAAGGCGGAGAAGCTCGACTTCCTGCAGATCAACTACTCGCTCGACGCCCGCGAGGCGCAACAGCGCCTGCTGCCGCTGGCGGCCGAGCGCGGCGTGGCGGTGATCGTCAACCTGCCCTTCGGCGGCGGCGGCCTGCTGCGCCGCCTGCGCGACAAACCGCTGCCGCCGTGGGCCGGCGAGATCGGCTGCACGAGCTGGGCGCAGGTGCTGCTGAAGTTCGTGCTGAGCCACCCGGCCGTGACTTGCGTGATCCCGGGCACGAGCCGCGCCGAGCACATGGCGGACAACGCGGCGGCCGGCAGCGGCAGTTTTCCCGATGCGGCGTTCTGGCGCCGCGAGGCCGGCGCTATTCGAACTTGACGTTGTGCTCGCGCACGGTGGCGCCGAAGGCGTCGTACTGCGTGCGGAAGAACTCGGTGAACCTGGCAGGGCTCATGCCGTAGCCCTCGAAGCCCTGCTGCACCAGCTGGGCATGCACCTCGGGCCGCTTGAGGGTGTTCTGCAGCTCCTGCGAGAGCCTGTCGGCAATGGCCTGCGGCAGCCCCGGCGGCCCGAAGAAGCCGGCCCACGGCGTGATGGTGAGCTTGCCCAGCCCCAGCTCGCCGCCGGTGGGCACGTCGGGCAAGAGGCCGCTGCGCTGCGGCAGCAGCGTCACCAGCGCGCGGATGCGCCCTTCCTTCACGAAGCCCGGCGCCAGCGTGCCGGTGGTGAACATCATGTGGATCTGCCCGCCCAGCAGGTCGGTCATGGCCTGCATGTCGCCCTTGTAGCGTGCGTTGACCACCTTGCGCTCGCCCAGCAGCTGCAGCATCGCGAGTTCCGAGGCACTGTTGCTCGACGCGGAGTTGAGCGCGCCGGGCTTGGCCGCAACCAGCGCGAGCAGCTCGTTCACGCTCTTCACCGGCAGGCTGGCCGGCACCACCAGGAACATCGAGAACTGCCCGGCCGAGCTGATCGGCGTGAAAGCCTTGAACGGGTCGTAGGGCGGCGTGGGCCGCAGCGTGGGCGCGGCCACCATCGCGGTGTTGGTGCCCATGAGCAGCGTGTAGCCGTCGGGTCTGGCCGACGAGGTGGCCTGCGCGGCGAGCACGCCGTCGGCACCGGGACGGTTCTCCACGATCACCTGCTGGCCGAGCTGCTTGGCCAGCCCCTCCGCGATGATGCGCGTGAGCGAGTCGGCGCCGCCGCCCGCGGCAAAGCCGACGATCAGCCGCAGCGGCTTGCTCGGATACGCCTCGGCGCCCCATGCGGCGGTGCCGGGCAGCGCGGTTGCGGCAAGCGCCGATACGGCCGCCAGGGTCAGGGTTCTGCGTTGCATGACGGACTCCTGTTTCAGAAGAGATGGCGCACGCCGAATTCCCACCCGGTCGAACGCTGCCCGGCGGCCGGCGCCAGGCCGCCGCTGACCACGTAGCGCGCCTGGCCGCCGTTCATCAGCCTCGCGTAGGTGCCGTAGAGCGCGGTGCGCTTCGAGAGGTTGTGCACGTAGCCGATGCCGAACTGCCGCGCATCGTCGCGGTTGCGCGGCGTGCCGTCGGCGTTGCGCACGCTGTCGTCGCTGCGGTCGTCCAGGTAGGCGTAGCTGATGCGGATGCGCCCGACCTCGAAGGCCGGGATGTGCACGCCGATCTCGGCGGTGTTCTTGCGCACCGTGCCGGCCACGATCTTCACGCGCACCATGTTGTAGAGCGCGAAGAACTTCGCGAAGCCCGCATCCCACGAGCCGCCGATGTTGGCGTGCGTGTAGTTGCCGATGGTGGCGGTCGAATTGAAATGCGATCGCGTGACGGCCGCTGCAATGTCGAACGCGCCGGAGGCGAAGCCCAGGCGCGCGCCGGCGAAGTTGCCGTCGTCGCGGTTCGCCGCGGTGGAGTCGTTCTCGCCGGTGCCCACCATCGCCATGCCGTAGAGGCCGCCGAGCTTGGGCGGCAGCCAGTAGCTCACGGTGTTGCTGCCGGTGATGGCCGTGGGCAGCGGCCCGGTGCCCGCGCCCGCAAACGTGAGGTTGCCCGCGCGCGCCACGCCGTTGGCGTTGAAGGGGTCGAAGTAGATGCTGTTGTAGTGCGTGGGAATGAAGTCGTGCCCCAGCCGGAGCTCGCCCAGCGTGTCCGACGAGATGCTCACGAAGGACATTCGGTCGAAGGTGATCGGCCCCGCCGTGCCCGCGCCGCTGGTCTGGTTGTTGCTGTTGCTCGGCCGGCCGGTGCCGGTGTCGGGGTTCAGGCTGCCTTCGAGCCAGAAGCCCGCGCGCAGGCCGCCGCCCAGGTCCTCGGTGCCGCGAAAGCCGATGCGGCTGGTGGAAAGGCCGCCGTTCGACAGTGCCTTCACCGAGCCGTTGCCGGCACCCTTGGTGTACTGGATGCCAAGGTCCATCACGCCGAACATCGTGACGCTGGATTGCGCATGCGCCGCGCCGCTGCCGGCCAGCCCCAGCGCCGACCACATCAAGAATCTCTTCATGGTTTCCTGTCTCCTGCTTCTTTTCTTGGGTTGAAAAACTCGGAACGGACGCGACGCGCGCAGGGCTGCGCCACCGGATGCGGACGGGTGTCCGCACCGGTTGGGAAGGCCGGGTTCGAAGAGGCCTAGCCCGCGGGCTCGGGGCGCTCGGTGCGAACGAGCACGGCGCCCTTGGAAAGCGGCCCCACGTTGCGCCGGTACTGCTGCAGCCAGCCGGTGTCATGCACCGGCGGCGGGGGCTGCCAGTCGGCGCGGCGGGCCTGGAGTTCGGCGTCGGTCAGCGCGATGTCGAGGCGGCGCGCATCGAGGTCGATGGTGATCGTGTCGCCGTCGCGCACCAGTGCGAGCGGGCCGCCCAGCGCGGCTTCCGGCGACACCTCGGCCACCACCAGCCCCTTGCAGACCAGGCCCGAGAGATGGCCGTCGGTGAGGAGCGCCACCTGGTCGCCCAGCCCGGCACCGTCGATGGCGAAGACCACGCGCGACGCGCCGCCACCCATGGCCGGGCCGCCGCAGGCGCCGGCACCGCGCATCACGACCACCTGGCCCGGCACGATCTCGCCCTTCTTCAGCGCGCCGATGGCCGCGTCCGAAGTCCAGAAGCACACGGCCGGGCCGGTGAAGCGCCGCACCTTGCGCTCCATGATGCCGGTCTTGATGAGCCCGGACTCCGGCGCGAGGTTGCCGCGCAGGAGCACGATGGCCGGCAGCGGCGCGACCGGCCGGCCGATGGAGCGGATCACCTCGGCGTCGGCGACTTCGATGTTGCGCAGGTTGTCTGCCACGGTGCCGCCGGTGACGGTCGGCGCGGTGGTATCGAGCAGCGGCTCGAGCTGCTTCATCAGCGCGCGGCAACCGCCCGCCGCCTCGAAGGCCTCGATGGAATCGCTTCCGATGGGCCGCACGCCTGCCAGCACGGGCGTCGTGGGACCGAGGCTTTCGAAGAGGCCGTAGACGTCGACACCGCACTCCCCTTCGGTGGCGACCGCCTGCAGGTGCTTGGCGGTGTTGAGCGAGCCGCCGATGGACAGCACGGCGCGCACCGCGTTGGCAAAGGCACCGGGCGTGAGGATGTCGCGCGGCTTCAGGTCGTCCAGCACCATCTGCACGATGCGCGTGCCAGCCGCGCGCACGTCGGCCATCATCTTCGGGCTGAGCGCGGCCACCGGCGCGCTGCCCGGCAAGGCCAGGCCGAGCGCCTCGCACACGATGTGCATCGAGTTGGCCGTGCCCAGGCCCGAGCACACACCGGGCCCGCGAATGGCCTCGCGGCTCATGCCCACCAGTTCCTCGACCGGAAGATTGCCGGTGACGGCATGCATCGCGCCGATGAACACTTCCTCGATGTCCATGTGATGGCCCCGGTACTCGCCGCTGGGCTGGTAGCCGCAGGGCACCAGCAGCGTCGGGATGTTCAGCCGCGCGGCCGCCATGAGCTGGCCCGGCACCGTCTTGTCGCAGGAGGTGAGGCAGACCATGCCGTCGAGCTGCGCGCCTTCGACGGCCACCTCGATGTCGTTGGTGACGAGGTCGCGCGCGGCCAGCATGTAGGCGCCGCGTGCGCCGGCGCCGGTGATGAAGTCGCTGGGCGCGGCGGTGCGGATCTCGAAGGGCACGCCGCCCGCGGCACGGATGGCGGCCTTTACTTCCACCGCCACGCGGTCGAGGTGGCTGAAGCAGGCCGCCAGCTCCGAGGAGCTGTTGACGATGGCGATCTTGGGCTTCTCGCAGTCCTCTTCCGGAATGCCGAGCGCGCGCCAGTGCGCATTGCGCACCGACCACAGGTAGGAGCCGCGCGGGAAGTTGCTGCGCAGGGGACGGGTCATGCGGCACCTCCGGCCTTCTTCTTCGTGATCTCGATCACGCCGCGGTCGGCGTCCACGCGCACCCGGTCGCCGGTTTCGATGCATTCGAGCGGGTCGCGCTCGAAATCGGTCATCGAAGGCGCGTGCGTGACCACGGCGCCCAGCGCCATCTTGGTCGTCATCTCGTTGAACAGGAACGCTGCGGGGGCCGAGTTCATGAGCCGCGTCATGTGGAACATGGCCGACCAGCCCGACGAGCCCTTGGCCCCCGGAAACACCAGCACCTTGCCGGCGAAGCTCTGGCCGCGCAGCTCGTGCCGGGTCTCGACGACGGTGCCGGTGCGCGGATCGATACCGCCCCAGCCGGAAATGAGGTCGCGCGTGACCAGCGCCTCGCCTTCGGCCACGCCGCCCACCACCTTGCGGCCGCGGATGACGATGGTTTGTCCAGTGACGACTGCGGCGCTCATGCGTAGCCTCCGTTCCAGCGGCCGGTGCAGGCCGCGTCGATGCATTCGGCCGTGCTGCCGAACCAGGCCTGCACGCCGAGGATGGCGGGCAGGTAGTGGGCCTGCTTGGCCGAGTCGAGCGCCACCGTCTTCGTGCCCTTGGGCACGGCGCGGCTCATGGCGGAGCAGCTGTCGCTCATGATGATGCCGCCCGCGTCCTCGATGATCTTGGTGTAGCCGTTGCGGTCGGCCAGCGACTTGATGGCGCGCGGCGTGAAGATCCACAGCTCGCAATCGGGATGCACCTTGCGCCCCTCGATGAGCTGCGCGGCCTCCCAGATCTGCTCGATGGTGTAGTGCGGGCAGCCCAGCATCACGTACTGCACCTCGGCGTCCTTGCCCGTGGTGTTGATCTTCTCGTAGGTGGCGCGGCGCTCGGCCTCGCCGTAGCGCAGCACCTCGACGGGTGCCTTTGCGCCGAGCGCCTGTTCCAGCGTCAGCGCCTCGGGCGTGACGCCCGCGATGTGATACATCTCCACGCCGCCCGAAGACGAGGCCGCCGCGCCGAAGTGCTTGAGCCGCGGCAGGTTCGGCACCCGCGAAATTCCGCGCCGGCTGTGCACCACCGGCACGCGTTCCTGCACATGCTCGCCGATGTAGTAGCCCAGCAGGCCCCAGTCCTGCACCGACTCGACCTCGATGTCGAGCTCGACCACGTGCGTGGCCCGGCGGTTCTCGTCGAGGTGGTAGCCCCAGTACGGAATGCGCCCGGTGAGCATGGCGGCGCCGGTGCTCTCGCGGCCTTCGGTGTTGGTGCGCGCGCCCAGCACCGAATTGCAATACACCACGGCGGACGACTCCATCCATGCGCAGTGCTCGCCGCGCGTCGGGATGTTGCCGACCTGGTACGGCGTGCAGGTGTTCATGATCTGCGCACCCAGGCCGGCGGCGTGCCGCTCGCTCTTGTTGTAGAACTGGACGATCTCCTCGCTCACGCCCATGCGCTCGGGCTGGCCGGGGTCGAAGCCCAGTTGCAGGTGGCTGGTGAAGACCTTGAATTTCGGAATCTCGACCGTCTCCTGGCTGTCGAGGCTGAACTCGGAGAACACCGCATCCATGCCGCCGCCCTTTGCGAGCGCGAAGTCGCGCTGGAAGGGCGTGGTCGACGTGATGGTGGCGCACACGTTGCGCGTCTCCACCAGCCGCTCGGCGCCCAGCGCTTCGCCGTAGCGCATCAGCAGGTCCATCGCCTTCTGCACAGCCGGGCCGTCGCGGCCGTCGTACATGGCTTTTTCTTCATCGCTCAGGTGCATGGCCTGTGTCTCCGTTCTTCTGTCGTCATGGGGAATGAACCCCGGCCGGGCTGCTAACCCGGTGAGGGCGTGGGTACGTGGCCGCCGATGTCGCGCGCAATGCTCAGCGCGATGTCGTGCAGGCGCGGCGCAAGTTCGTTGCGCAGCCGGTCTTCGGTGAAGACGAAGGCGGCGCCGCCGCCGTTGAGCGCCATCACCTCGCCGTCGGGCCCGATGAGGGGCACCGACACGGAGTTGATCTCGCGGTGGAATTCGCCGAGCGACAGGCAGTAGCCCAGCCGCTTCGACTCGCCGATGGCGCGGTTCATGCCGGGCGCGATGCTGTCCCACTCGGGGCCGCGCAGCAGGCGCATCGAATCGACCAGCTGGTTGCGCTGCGCCTCGGGCAATGCCGAGAGGTACGAGCGGCCCAGCGCCGAGTTGGCCAGCGGCGCGCGCGAGCCGACGTCGAGCCGCGCCGAGAGCATCGACGAGCGCGGGCGGCAGGCTTCGATCAGCACCATCTCCATGCCGTCTCGCACGGCCAGGTAGACCGAGGCGCCGACCTCCTCCGCCATTGCCTGCATGCTGGGCCGCGCGGCGGCGCGCACGTCGAGGCTGCCGAGGAACACCCGCGACAGCGACACCACGCCAGGCCCGAGCATGAAGCGGTCGGGGGCCTGCGCCGCCTTGAGCATGCCCAGCGAAAGCAGCGTGGCGACCAGCCGGTTGACGGTGGGACGGGGAATGCCGGTGATGCGTGCAATGTCGGCATGGCCCAGCACCGGGCGTTCTTCGCTGAAGCAGCGCAGCACCGAGATGCCGCGCTCCAGTGCGCTCACCGTGTCGGAACGCTCGCCGCGCGCATCGGCCGGCTCGGCCGCGGAAAAGGAGGTGTCGTTTTTTTCAGTGGACATGGAGGGACCCTTTGCAAGACTCGTCTCAGGACTCTCCAATGTAGAGGCTTGCGAAGAGAGGGCTTTCGGGCTCATGGCCGCCGGCTCACACGCCGGCCTCGGCCGCCGCGGGCGACGCTGCCGCCGCCTGCCCCGCCCCGGCGCGCAGGTACACGCCCTGGTTCAGCAACTCGGCCTGCAGCGCGCCCACGTCGACGAAGCGCGGCGCGATGCCGCCGCGCGATGCCAGCGCCGCCGCCACGCCCGCGGCCTGCCCGGTGATCCAGCATTGCGGAATCTCGCGCATGAAGCCGTGCGAGTTGCGGTCGCAGGAAATGTGGCGTCCGCAGGCCAGCAGGCCATCGAGTTTCTGCGGCACCAGCGCGCCGTAGGGAATGGAGATGTTCGGGAATTTCGGCGACACCGCGGGCGACACGCCGATCTCGTCCGCCAGCGGCACGCCGTCGGGCCACTGGCTGCGCAGCACGGAGCCCACGCCGACGAGGCGCCGGGCGTGGCGCACGCCGATCTGCGGTGCGCTCAGCATCAGGTAGGCGTTCTCGAAGCCCGGCGCATGGGCGCGGAAGTAGTCCAGGTGCGCGGCCATGGCGCGGTGCGAGCGCACTTCCACGGCGGTGAGGTCGTCCACGTCGAGCGCCGAGTAGCCCGACTGGCGCGGCCCCATGAACAGCGCCACGTCGTTGCGCCACGAGACGAAGGGCCGCTCGAACAGGCCGCACTGCTCGCGCCCGCCCGCCATGAAGGCGGTGAATGCCTCGGGCTGGCCGGCCTTGAACTCGATCCAGCGGTTCATGTCCACGCCGCCGAACAGCCAGGAGGTGTTCATGCAGTGGTGCACGTCGGCCTCCTCGATGTCGTTCACGTAGTCGGCGCCGGCGCGGGCGAACAGGTCGCCGTCGCCGGTGGCGTCGACCACCACGTCGGCCATGATGGCCATGCGGCCTTCCTTGCTCTCGAACACCACGCCCTTCACGGCGCCGTCCTGCACGATGGGAATGGCGGCCCACGAGTGATAGATGAGCTTGACCTTGCGCTCCAGCACGATTTCCTGCGAGAGCAGCTTGAGCCGCTCGGGGTCGATGGTGGGCGACCAGGTGACCACGCCGTGGTAGGCCGCCGTGCGCTGCGACCAGTGCGCGGCCTTGGCGGCGTCCTGCGAGCCCCAGTCTTCGCGCACCGGGCCGGCGATGGCGTCGGCAGGCAGTCGGTCGAACAGCTCTTCGGCAAAGCCGCGGATCACCAGCTGGCCTTCCCAGTCGGTCATGCGGTCGATCCAGATGACGAGGCCGCCGGTCGACAGGCCGCCCAGGTGGTTGTAGCGCTCCAGCAGCGCGACGTCGGCGCCCGCGCGGGCGGCGGCGGCCGCAGCCGCCGTGCCCGACGGGCCGCCCCCCACCACCAGCACGCCGCAGCGGTGATAGACGGGAATGCGCTTGCCCGGCTCGGCCCAGCTGCCGTGGTCAGGCCGCTTGACGCGGCTGTCGCGGTCGAAGATGTCGGAGGTCAGGATGCGCTCGTCGGTACGTACGACAGTTTTCATGAATGCGATCTCGGCTTGGCTTGTTTCATCGTATTTTGATTTCATTTTCCATTTTGTCAAAGAAAAAAGCGCATCTTCTGGGGTATTCCCTAGAAGATATGGATTTTTATGGATTTCAAGATCAATATAAAAGAAACATTCCGACGGAGACATCGATGAAGAAACTTCGGGGCACGCGCCGTGCCTTCAGTTCGGCCCTTGGTGCCGCGGCCTTCCTGGGCCTGGCGCCCCTGGCCCTGGCGCAGGACTTTCCGGCGCGCGGCAAGCCGATACGCATCGTGGTGGGCTTCACCGCCGGGGGCGGCACCGACGCGCAGGCGCGCATCGTGGCGCAGAAGCTCGGCGAGGTGCTGGGCACCAGCGTGATCGTCGACAACAAGCCGGGCGCCAGCACCATGCTCGCGGCCAACGAGGTGGCGCGCGCCCTGCCCGACGGCTACACGCTGCTGTACGCGCCCTCGTCCACCATGGCCCAGAACCCGCACACCTTCAGCCAGGTGCCCTACGACCCGTTCAAGGACTTCACCGCCATCTCGATGGGCGGACGCGGGCCGCTGGTGCTGTCGCTGAGCACCACCGTGCCGGTGAACAACGTGAAGGAACTGGTCGCCTACGTGAAGGCCCATCCGGGCAAGGTGAGCTATGCCTCTTTCGGGGCGGGCACCTCCTCGCACATCTACGGCGAGGCCTTCGTGAAGAAGACCGGCATCGACGCGGTGCACATCCCGTACAAGGGCGGCTCCGACGCGGCCAAGGACCTGATCGGCGGGCGCGTGCAGTACATGTTCGACTCCGCCTCGTCGGCCGTCATCACCTCGGCCAGCGGCAAGGTGAAGATCCTCGCGGTGGCCGCCGGCGCGCGCATCGCGGCAATGCCCGACGTGCCCACCTTCGCCGAGCAGGGCTACGCCGGGCTCGACCTGCCGAGCTGGCTGGGCTTCTACGGGCCGGCGCGCATGCCCGCGCCGGTGATCGCCACGCTCAACGCCGCACTCACGAAGGTGCTGGCGATGCCGCAGGTGCAGGAGTTCTACCGAAGCGGCGGCTACGAGGCCGGCGCCTCCACGCCCGAGGAGTTCGCCGGCATCACGCGCTCGACCTACGACCGCTGGGGCGCGATGGTGCAGCAGGTCGGGCTGGCCAAACAATGAGCGGCATGCACGCCATGCTTCATCGCCGCCGCTTCACCGCCGCGCTCGCGGCCAGCGCCCTCGGCACGGCACTGGCACCGCTGGCCGCCCGCGCCGCCGCGCCGTTCCCGCAAAAGGGGCGCCCCATCCGCATCGTGCTGGGCCTGGCGGCCGGCGGCGCGTCGGACACGCAGGCGCGCTTCGTCGCGCTCCGGCTGGCCGAAGTGCTGCAGACGCCGGTGATCGTTGAAAACCGGCCGGGCGCGAGCTTCATCCTGGCAACCGAAGAAGTGATCCGCGCCGCGCCCGACGGCTACACCTTCATGTACGCGCCGTCTTCCGTGGTGGCGCAGAACCCGCAGACGCTGGCGCAGGTGCGCTACGACCCGTTCAAGGACCTGACGCCCATCTCGCTCGGCGCGCGCGGCCCGCTGGTGCTGACCGTGCATGCGAGCGTGCCGGCGCGCACGGTGCAGGAACTGGTGGCGTACATCAAGGCCAACCCGGGGAAGATGAGCTACGCCTCCTTCGGCACCGGCACTTCGTCGCACATTTACGGCGAGGCCTTCGCGCGGCAGGCCGGGCTGGACGTGGTGCACGTGCCGTACAAGGGCGGCGCCGATGCCGCGAAAGACTTTCTCGCGGGCCGCGTGCAGTACTACTTCGACGCCGCGCCCAACGCCATCCAGAACACGGCCACCGGCAAGGTGCGGATGCTGGCGGTGGCCGCGCCCAGGCGCAGCCCGATGCTGCCCGACGTGCCCACCATGGGCGAACAGGGCGTGAGCGGCGTGGACATGCCCAGCTGGCTCGGCTTCTACGGGCCGGCGCGCATGCCGGCGCCGGTGGTCGAAAAGCTCAACGCCGCGCTCGCGCAGGTGCTGGCGATGCCGGCCACGCGCGAGTTCTTCCGCCAGGGCGCCTACGAGGCCGAGTCGTCGAGCCCGCAACAGCTGGCCGAGCTGACACGCGCCACCTACGACCAGTGGGGCGACATCATCCGCAAGCTGGGGCTGGTGAAGCAGCAGCAGTGACGCGCTCGGGAAGCGTCAGGCCAGGAACCGCAGCAAGCGCGCATTGACCTCGTCGGCGCGCTCGTACTGCGCCCAGTGCCCGGCGCCGTCGATCACCGCGCCCTCGCGCCCCGGGCCTTCGGCCACCAGCCGCGCCACCAGCGGGCGCGGATCGGCGGTGACGTCGAACTCGCCCCACAGCAGCAGCGTGGGCACGCCCAGCGTGTCGATGGCCTGCTGCAGGCCGCCCGACAGCGACACCTCCTTGCTGCGAAAGCGCGTGCCGTGGCAGGAGATGTCGTGGATCTCGAAGGCCAGCGCGTCGATGGCGGCCTTGTCGTGCAGCATCAGCGCGGCCAGGTTGTGCAGCAGCGCGGCGCGCTCCCGTTCGCGGTCGGGCGCGGAGCGCCAGTTGATCATCTCGACCGTCATGCGCCGCAGCGTGCCGTGGCCGCCGCTGCCCACCAGCGCAAGCCGGCGGATGGCGCCGCGCCGCACGGCAAAGCGCGCCGCCGTCAGCCCGCCGAAGGAAAAACCGCCCAGGTCGATGGGCGTGCCCGGGCCGATCAGCTGGTCGAGCGTGCCGCCGAGCGCATCGAGCAAGGGCGGCAGCGAGTCTTCGCCGGGTGGCACGCGCGCCGGCGCGTCGGATTCGTTGAAGCCCGGCATGTCGGGCAGCCACAGCGTGCGGCCGGCCGACAGCGCCTCGGCGTTGCGCAGCCAGTGCATCCAGCTGCCATGGCCGCCGTGCAGCAGCACGAGCGGCGGCCGGCTGGTGTCGGTGCCGAAGCGGCGCCAGCGCACGCGCACGCCGCCGTGAATCGGGTCGTGATGGGTGGAAAGCGCGTCGACGCGCGCGATGGCTGCGCGCGCTTCTTGTTCTTCTTCGTTCATGCCGCCGCTCATCCGCGTGCTCCCGGCCACATGCGCTGCAGCTCGCGTTCGCCGTCCAGGAACTGGTGCTTCAGCGCGCCCAGCACGTGCAGCCCGAACATCGCGTAAAGCACATAGCCGGCCCAGGCGTGCACGCCGCCCAGCACGGTGTGCCAGGTTTCCTTGAGGGTGGGCTCGATGGCCATGATCCAGCCGATGCGCGGCCACTCGAACAGGCCGAACAGGTACATCGGGTGGGTGCCGGCGTCCTTCCAGGCCGAGTCGTGCATCCAGCCCGACAGCGGCAGCAGCACCATCAGCAGGTACAGCACGCCGTGGGCCGCGTGCGCGGCGAAGCGCTCGAACGCGCCGTAGGAGCCCGGCATGGCCGGCGGCTTGTGCGTGAAGCGCCAGAGGATTCGCAGGATGACCAGCCCCAGCACCGTGATGCCGATCGATTTGTGAGTGTCGACCGCCGGGCGCACCCAGTCGTCGGGGTAGCGGTCGACCAGCAGGATCAGCGCGATGTTGACGGCCATGAGCAATGCGATGACCCAGTGCAAGGCGATCGCGGTTCGGGTGTAGCGGGTTTGTGGGAGCATGCGGGGAATTTTCAGGCGTGGGCCGAGTCTGTCGGTGGGTTCTGCGATTGTCCCGGTTGTATCCGGGCCTTTGCGAAACCGCCGACCATGTTCTTGCGTATGACAGTTCGTCGCCCAGGCATCTTCTCTTGAACAATTCCCTTCATTCCGCGTTCCTGGCCGCATCGCCGCGCCTGTCTCCCCCCGCCACGCCGCTGCGAAGCTGGCTGATCCACGGCGGCGTGCTGGTGCTGTGGGGGCTGCTCTTCGCCATGGCCTTCCGCGTCGGCAACGTCGGCGCGTGGTCGGTGGGCGTGGCCTATGTGCTCTACGACACGGTGCTGCTGCTGTTCGTGGGCTGGATGACACTGCCGATCCTGCGGCCCCGCCCTCCTTCCCAGCCGGCCGGCACCGGCCGCCGCACCACGCTGGGCGTGATCGTCGCCTCGCACAACGAATCCGCCGTGCTGCCCGTCACGCTGGCCGCCCTGCTCGGCCAGACCGACGTGCCCGACCGCATCGTGATCGCCGACGACGGCTCGAGCGACGGCACCGCCGAGCTTCTCACCACGCGCTATGGCCTGGTCGCGCCGGCCCTGGGCGAACTGAGCGCGGCCAGCGCCACGCACCCCGTGCTCTACTGGCTGCGGCTGCCGCACGGCGGCAAGGCGGTGGCGCTGAACGCGGCCATTCTGTGCATCGACACCGACACCGTGCTCACTGTGGACGGCGACACGCTGCTCGACACCAAGGCCATCGCCGCGGTGCGCCGGGCTTTTTCGGAAGAGCCAAATCTCGTGGCCGCCACCGGCGTCATCACGCCGGTGTGCAGCCGCACGCTGGCCGGGCGCTGCTTCCAGTGGTTCCAGACGTACGAGTACATCCGCAACTTCCTGTCGCGCTATGCGTGGATGCGCGTCAACGGCCTGCTGCTGATCTCGGGCGCCTTTGCCGGCTTTCGCACCGATGCGGTGCGGGCGGTGGGCGGCTTCGACACCGACTGCCTGGTCGAAGACTACGAACTCATTCACCGCCTGCACCGGCACGCCCAGGCCCACGGCCTGCCGTGGACCGTGCGCGTGCTCGGCGACGCACAGGCCCACACCGACGCGCCCAGCAGCACCGGCGCCTTCCTGCGCCAGCGCCGCCGCTGGTTCGGCGGCTTCCTGCAGACCCAGTACTGGTATCGCGCAATGGTCGGCGACCGGCGCTATGGCTGGCTCGGCATCGCGATGCTGCCGGTGAAGGCCATCGACACGCTGCAGCCGCTCTACGGGCTGGCCGCCTTCGGCCTGCTGCTGATGTACCTGGTGCGCGGCAACTTCAGCGTGCTGGCGCCGGTGGCCGGCGTGATCGGCGCGAAGATCGTGCTCGACCTGGTCTTCCACCTGTGGTCGGTGTTCCTGTACCGCCGCTGGATCGGCCAGCAGAGCGAGGCCAACATGGCGCAGGCGTTCCTGGCGGCGCTGGTGGAGCCCTTCACCTTCCAGATCCTGCGGCACACGGGCGCGGCCTGGGGGTGGTGGAGCTTCCTGACCGGGCGCGGAACCTGGGGGCAGCAGACGCGCGTCGGGCTGGTGGATGCCGACGGCGTGCGCCGCAGTTGAGCCCTCAGGCGCCGAAACGGAAGCTCGACACCACGAGCCCGCCCATGAAGGCGTCTTCGTGATAGACCCGCTCGCCGGCTTCGCTCTCGGCTGCGCCGACAGCCACCATCAGCGGAATCAGATGCTCTTCGCGCGGGTGCGCCATGCGCGCCGCGGGCGCTGAAGCCCAGTCGAGCAGTTGCGCGCTGCGCCCGGCGGCGTCGCTTTTCACCACGGCTTCATCGAGCCAGTCGTCGAAGGCCTTCGACACGCCGTGCGCCTGCGGGCCGAAGTTGCGCAGGTTGTGATAGCTCAGGCCGCTGCCGACGATCAGCACGTTCTCGTCGCGCAGCGGTGCAATCGCGCGGCCCAGCGCCAGGTGCTCCGCCGGGTCGAGCCCGCGCCGCAGCGACAGTTGCACCACCGGCACGTCGGCCTGCGGATAGATGGCTGCCATCGGCGAGAACATGCCGTGGTCGTAGCCGCGCTCTGGGTCAATCTGCACCGGCAGGCCGGCGGCAGCGATCAGCGACTGCACGCGCTGCGCGAGTTCCGGCGAACCGGGCGAGTCGTAGTGCACTTCGTAGGTGTGGGCGGGGAAGCCGCCGTAGTCGTAGATCATCGGCGGCCTGGGGTTGCCCTGCACCGTGAAGGCGGGCGCCTCCCAGTGCGCCGACACCATGAGGATGGCGCTCGGCTTGCGGCCGATCTGGCGCGGCATGTCGGCCAGCGAGGCGGCGAGCTTGTCGTAGGTGGCGCCCATTTCCTTCTTCATCCAGGGCCAGGGGCCGCCGCCGTGGGAGATGAAATAGGTCGGCAGGCGCGAAGTGGGGGTGTCGTCGTGGGTCAAGTCGATGCTCCTTGAAAGCGTTGCATCGACTGTAGACATTTCCTGCGAGGAAATCGACAGGCACCGATGCATCGAATCAGTTCCTTGCAGGAAACATTGAAGCGGCAGTCTTGGTGGCGCGCCCTACCCGAGCCGCTCGCTCAGAAAGTCGATGAAGGTCCGCAGCTTCGACGACATGTACTGCCGGCTCGTGTACACCGCAAACAGCGTGACCGGCACGGAATGGAACTCCGGCAGCAGCCTCAGCAGCCGCCCGCTGGCAATGTCTTCTTCGACCAGCCACGAGGGCATGTAGGCGATGCCCATGTCCGCCCGCACCGCATGCAGCGTGAGCGTGGTGTCGTCGGAGCGCATGGCCGGCACCAGCCGCAGCGGGAACATGCGCCCGCCCGGCCCCTTGAGCGCGAGGTTGTCCAGGTTCACGTAGCTCGGCACGATGGCGCCCAGCCTCGCCAGGTCGGCCGGCAGCGCGGGCAACCCGCCTGCCCGCTCGACGCAGGCCGGCGTGCCGACCAAGTGGAAAGGCACGCTGCACAGCGGCCGCGCGATGAGCGCCGGCGACGGCTCCTGCGTCGCGCGCAGGGCCAGGTCGTAGCCGTCGGCCGCGAGATCGACCTTGCGGTTTTCCAGGTGCATGTCGACCAGCACTTCGGGGTACCGGGCGCGGTAGTCGGCCAGCATGCGCGCGAAGCGCGGCGTGGCGCACCACACGGGCGCGCTCACCTTGAGCTGGCCGCGCGGCGTGTCGTGGGTCTGGCCGATGGCGGCCTCGGCAGCGTCCAGCAGGTCGAGCGCGCGGCGGCTCTGCTCGTACCAGGCGGTGCCCGCCTCGGTCAGGCTCAGGTGTCGGCTGGAGCGATGCAGCAGCCGCGCGCCGAGCGATTTCTCCAGCTGCGCCACATGCTTGCTGGCCATCGGCGGCGACATGCCCAGCCGTTCGGCGGCAGCCACGAAGCTGCCGGCCTCGACGACTTCGCGGAACACGCGCAGGCTGGTCATGCGGTCCATGGCGGTCTCCGCAAGATGCCAGGCGCGCGGGTGTCGGTTCCTTCAGGTTTCACGCGGGGAGTCTAGCGGCCGGCACCTAATGCCCACCCCCCAGGTAGGCCGCCTTCACCGCCGGGTCGCTGCGCAATTTCTCCGCCGGCCCGTGCAGCGAAATGCGCCCGTTCTCCAGCACATAGCCGTAGTCGGCCACGCCGAGCGCGGCGGCGGCGAACTGCTCCACCAGCAGCATCGTCACGCCCTCGCCCTTGAGCCGCTCGATGATGCGGAACACCTCGGCCACCAGGATCGGCGCCAAGCCCATCGAAGGCTCGTCGAGCAGCACCACCTCGGGGTTCAGCATCACCGCGCGGGCCATGGCCAGCATCTGCTGCTCGCCGCCCGACAGCGTGCCGGCAAGTTGCGTGCGGCGCTCCTTCAGGCGCGGAAAGAGTTCGAGCGCGCGCTCCAGGTCGCCCGCCACGTCGCCGCGCGGGCGGCTGCCGGTCAGGCGCGGGAAGGCGCCCAGCGTGAGGTTGTCGGTGACGGTCATGGTCGCGAACACGCGCCGGCCTTCGGGCGAATGCGCCAGGCCCTGCTTGGCGATGTGAAACGACTCCAGGCCGTCGATGCGCTTGCCGTTGAGCGTGATCTCGCCGGCCGTGGGCGCGATCATTCCCGACACGGCGCGCATGGTGGTGGTCTTGCCGGCGCCGTTGGAGCCGATCAGCGTGACGACCTTGCCCTTGGGCACCTCGATCGAAATGCCGTGCAGCACCTGCACCTTGCCGTAGCCCGCAAAAAGATTCTGGATGGTCAGCATGTTGGGGTTCCTGGTCTTGCGTTGCCGGCGCCCGTCATGCGCCGCCGCCCAGATAGGCCTCGATCACCTTCTCGTCGGCCTGCACCCTGGCCGGCTCGCCTTCGGCGATCTTCTGGCCGAAGTCGAGCACCGAGACGGTGTCGCACATGCTCATCACCACGTCCATGTGGTGCTCGATCAGGATCACGGTCACGCCGTGCTCGCGGATCTTGCGGATGATGGTGAGCAGTTCCTTGATGTCGGGCGCGGTCAGCCCGGCGGCCGGCTCGTCGAGCAGCAGCAGTTGCGGGTCGAGCGCCAGCGCCCGCGCGATCTCCAGCAGGCGCTGCTTGCCGTAGGGCAGGTTGCGCGCCTCCTCGGTGGCAAACGACTCCAGGCCGACGAACTTCAGCAGCCCCAGCCCGCGCTGCACCGCCGCTGCGCTCTCGCGCCGGTAGCGCGGCGTGCCCGCCGCCACGTCGAGCAGGTTGCTGGCAAAGCTGTGGTGCAGGCCGACCTGCACGTTCTGCAGCGCCGTCATCTCGCCGAACAGCTGCACGTTCTGGAAGGTTCGCGCGATGCCCGACAGCGCGATATCCGCCGAGGTGCGCCCCACCAGCGAACGCCCGCCGAAAGAGATGGCGCCGGCCGTCGGCACGTAGATGCCGGTCAGCACGTTCATCATGGTGCTCTTGCCGGAACCGTTCGGCCCGATCAGGCCGTGGATGGTGCCGCGCTTGATTCGCAGGTCGACGTTGTTGAGCGCCTTCAGGCCGCCGAACTGCATCAGCACGCCCGAGGCCTCGAGCACGTCTTCGGTGCCGCCGGCATGGGCCGCGGTGGACACCGCGTCGGCCGGTGCAGCGTCGACATCCGACGCCACCACCGACGCCACGGGCCGGCGCATGTTCAGCGCCTTGCGCACGAAGCCGACGATGCCGTCCTGCAGGTAGTAGATGACGAACAGCATGATCACGCCGAAGATCGACAGCCGCCAGTCGGTCATTGCGTCCAGCCAGAAGGCCAGGCCCGCGAGCGCGATGCTGCCGACCACCGGAATGGCCATCTGCCCGGGCGTGGCGCGCTGGCGCCGCACGGCGACCACCGCCGCCACCAGCACAGCCACGGCCAGCCCCACCGACACGTAGCGGAACAGCACCACGTCGTCCAGCAGCTTGGGCAGCAGCACGATGATGGTGGCGCCCAGCATGGAGCCGATGCGGCTCTTGCGCCCGCCCATGATCACCGCCAGCAGGAACAGCACGGTGAGCTCGAAGTTGTACGAGTTGGGCGAGATGTACTGCTCGGAGTACGCATACAGGCAGCCCGCCAGCCCGGCAAAGCCGGCGCTGATGACGAAGGCATAGACCTTGTAGCGGTACACCGACACGCCCATGCAGTCCGATGCCACCGGGCTGCCGCGCAGCGCCTCGAAGGCCCGCCCCAGGTGCGAGCGCAGGATGCGGTGCACCACCACCAGCGACAGCACCATCAGCACCGCCACCACCCAGTAGTACTCGCGGTCGTCGAGCTTGTGGCCGAAGAGCGCTGGCTTCTCCAGCTTGATGCCCATCGGCCCGTCGGTCAGGAAGCTCATCTCGTTGATGAGGATCTGGATGATGGTGCCGAAGGCCAGCGTGACCATCGCCAGGTAAGGCCCCGACACGCGCAGCGCCGGCAACGCCAGCAGCGCGCCGAAGCCGGCCGTGAACACGATGGCGAACGGCACCGTGATCCAGAACGGCGCCGACAGCTTGAACACCAGCACGCCGGCCGCATAGGCGCCCAGGCCGAACAGGCCCGCGTGGCCCAGCGAGACCTGGCCGGTGTAGCCCACCACGATGTCCAGCCCGAACAGCAGGATCGCGTAGATCATGATGGTCTCGAGCAGGTGGATGTAGTACGGGTTGTCGACGCCGATCGGGAACAGCAGCAGCGCCGCCACGCCCGCTACCGCCAGGAGGAGATGGCTGGTTTTCATTTTTTCGGAATTCATGGCCACGCGCTCACACCTTCTTGATGGCGGCCTTGCCGAACAGGCCCGACGGGCGCACGGCCAGCACGATCAGCAGCAGCACCAGCCCGGGCACGTCCTTGTAGCCGGTGCTCAGGTAGAAGCCGGTGGTGGTCTCGGCAATGCCCAGGATGATCCCGCCCACCACGATGCCCATGCCGCTGGTCAGCCCGCCGATGATGGCGACCGCGAATGCCTTCAGGCCGAGCACCGCGCCCATCGAGGCGCCGGTCAGCGTGAGCGGCGCGATCAGCACCCCGGCAAAGGCCGCCGTCATGGACGACAGCGCATACGAGAAGGTGATGACCAGGCCGGTGTTGATGCCCATGAGCTTGGCGGCGTCGCGGTCGTTGAAGGTGGCGACCACCGCCTTGCCGTAGATCGAGCGGCGGTTGAACAGCTCCACCGCCAGCATCATGAGCAGCGCGCCGACGACCACCAGTATCTCCATCGGCAGCACGTTGGCGCCCAGGAAGTGCATCGGCGACTCCGGCAGCGGCGACGGGAACTTCAGGTCGTCGCGCCCCCAGACGTTCTCTGCCACGTTGGTGAAGATGATGCCCAGCGCGATGGTGGACATGATCCAGCCGAACTCCGACTTGATCTTGATCGCGGGGCGCACCGCGATGCGCTCCACCACCGCCCCCTGGAAGGCGCCGAACAGGCACACCAGCGGGATCATCAGCCAGTAGTTCAGCCCCATGTTCACCAGCGTGAGGCCGACCATCGCGCCGAGCATGAGAGCGTTGCCCTGGCCGAAGTTCAGTGTGTCCGAAGTGGCGAAGGTGAGCTGATAGCCGAACGCGATGACGGCGTAGATCATGCCCAGCGCAATGCCGCTGAATATGAGTTGGGTAAGGATTTGCATGGCGGCTCGCAGGAGGCGGTGGACCAAAAAATGCGCCGCCGCAGGAACAGGTCCCGGGGCGGCGCCGACGCTCGATCCGGCGGCTACTTCTTCAGCAGCGCGTCGTTGGCCGCCACGTCCTTCAGGCGGACGGTGCCGGCGTTCTTCTGGTCGTCTGCGTTGGCGAACACCACGCGTCCGCCCTTGACCTCGCCGAACACCGGAATGTTGGCGGTGATGGCGTCATGGTCGGTCTTGGTGAAAGGCTTGTTGTAGGTCGTCACCACGCCTTCGACCGGCGCCTGCAGGTCTTCCAGCGCGGCCTTGATCTTCGGGCCGTCGGTGCTGCCGGCCTGCTTGATCGCGGCGGCCAGCAGGTAGATCGAGTCGTAGCCCTGCGCTGCCGAGACCGGCGAATCCATGCGGTTGTTCTTGGGCTTGAACTTGCCGACGAAGGCGTCGATGAAGGCCTTGCGCTTGGGGTTCGTCGGCTCCTGGATGAAGGTCTGCGGCATGCGCGCGCCGTCGCCGCCGGGGCCGGCGTTGTCGATGAAGTTGGCCATGGCCAGCGTCCAGCTGCCGATGATCGGCACCTTCCAGCCCAGCTTGGTCATGCCGTTGGCGATCTGGGCCAGCTCGGGGCCGATGCCGTAGGTGAGCACGGCCTCGGCGCCGGCTTCCTTCGACTTCAGCAGCTGGGCCGTCATGTCGACGTCCTTGATGTTGAATTTCTCGACCGCCACGGGCGTGATGCCCTTGTTCTTGAGCGCGCGCTCCAGGTCTTCGCGGCCCAGCTGGCCGTAGTTGGTGGAGTCGGCCAGGATCGCGACCTTCTTGTAGCCGCGCCGCGTGATGGCCTCTTCCACGATCATCGGCGCCTGGATGCTGTCGTGCGCGGCATTGCGGAAGACGTAGTTCTCCGGGTCCTTGTCAAACTGGTGGGTGATGACCGAGCCCGTGGCCACGTTGTTGAGCACCGGGATCTTCGCCTCCTGGAAGAAGCGCTGCGAGGCCAGCGCCACGCCGGTGTTGATGTAGCCCACTGCCGCCACCACCTTTTCCTTGTTCACGAACTCCTGGGCGATCTGCACGCCGCGCTCGTTCTTGGCTTCGTCGTCGCGCTCGACCAGCTGGATCTGCCGGCCCAGCACGCCGCCGGACTTGTTGATCTCCTCCGCGGCCAGGCGAACGCCGTCGCGCATGCTCACGCCCATGGAGGAGGAGCCTCCGGTGAAGGGGCCGTCCACGCCGATCTTGATCGGATCGGCAGCAAGGGCGCCCATCGAGAAGGCGAGCGCGCTGGTCAGCGCGAGCAGCTTGAAACGAAAGTGCATGGAAAACGTCTCCAACGTTGTTGTGAAATTTCTGGGTCGGACCGACAGCGACGACGCGCAAGCGCGAAGTCACCAAAACATAGTCGATAAAGATTCGGCCTCCGGAGAGTGACAACCCTAGCCGGACTGTCCACGTGCGACACGTGGACAACGCACCTTTTCGGGGCAAGGTCATGCATGCACGGCTACAGTCAGCGGCTCTCCGGGAGACCGTTCGCCTTGTTCCGCTTCTTCGAAAAACTGCTTCACCCCTACCCTGCCGCCGAGCCTTCGCTGCCGCCACAGGGCTTCTTTGCCTTTCTCTGGGCCTGCACGCACGGCGTGCGCGGCAAGATCGCGGCCATGGCCGCGCTCACGGCCGTCATGTCGACCTTCGAGGCGGCGCTGTTCGCGATCCTCGGGCGCATCGTCGACTGGCTCGGCGGGCAGGTGCCCTCGCGCCTCTGGGAAGAGCGCGGCACCACGCTGATGTGGCTGGCCGCCTTCCTGGTGATCAGCATCGGCGTGGTGGCGCTGCAGACCATCGTCAAGCACCAGACGCTGGCCGTGAACCTGCCGATGCGGCTGCGCTGGAACTTCCACCGCCTGATGCTGGGCCAGAGCATGGCCTTCTACCAGGACGAGTTCGCGGGCCGCATCACGGCCAAGGTGATGCAGACCGCGCTCGCGGTGCGCGAGACCATCTTCGTGCTGGCCGACGTGCTCGTGGCCATGGGCGTCTACGTGGCCACCATGATCATCCTGGTGGGCGTTCTCGACGCGCAGCTGGTGTGGCCGTTCCTGGTCTGGCTGGTGCTGTACGTGGTGTCGCTGATCTACTTCGTGCCGCGCCTGGGCAAGGTCGGCAAGGCGCAGGCCGACGCCCGTGCCCTCATGACCGGCCGCGTGACCGACGCCTACACCAACATCGCGACCGTCAAGCTGTTCTCGCACACGCAGCGCGAGGCCGGCTTCGCGCGCGACGCCATGCGCGAGTTCATGAAGACCGGCTACGGCCAGATGCGGCTGGTGAGCGCCTTCGAGATCGTCAACCACGCGCTGAGCATGGGCCTGACCGCCGGCATGGCGGGCGTGGCGCTGTGGCTGTGGTCCAACGGCGCGGTCGGCGTGGGCGCCGTGGCGGCAGCCACCGCGATGGCGCTGCGGTTGCAGGGCATGTCGCACTGGATCATGTGGGAGATGACCAGCCTGTTCGAGAACATCGGCACGGTGCAGGATGGCATGAAGACTCTGTCGCGCCCGCGCACGGTGCTCGATGCAACAGACGCCACCGGGCTTCAGGTGCCGCAGGGCGAGGTGCGCTTCGAGCATGCGAGCTTCCGCTATGGAGACGGCGGCCGCCGCGTCATCGACGACCTGAACCTCACCGTGAAGCCCGGCGAGAAGATCGGCCTGGTGGGCCGCTCGGGCGCGGGCAAGTCGACGCTGGTGAACCTGCTGCTGCGCTTCCATGACCTGGAAAGCGGCCGCATCCTGATCGACGGACAGGACATCGCGCACGTCACGCAGGACTCGCTGCGCAGCCACATCGGCATGGTCACGCAAGACACCTCGCTGATGCACCGCTCGGTGGCCGACAACGTGGCCTACGGCCGCCCCGACGCCACGCACGCGGAAATCGAGGCCGCTGCCAAGCGGGCCGAAGCGCATGAATTCATCCAGACGCTGGGCGACGCGAGCGGACGTCGCGGCTACGAGGCGCACGTGGGCGAACGCGGCGTCAAGCTGTCGGGCGGCCAGCGCCAGCGCGTGGCCATCGCGCGGGTGATGCTGAAAGATGCGCCGATCCTGCTGCTCGACGAAGCCACCAGCGCGCTCGACTCCGAGGTCGAGGCCGCCATCCAGCAGAGCCTCTACACGCTGATGGAAGGCAAGACCGTGATCGCCATCGCGCACCGGCTGTCCACCATTGCGGCGATGGACCGGCTCATCGTGCTCGACGAGGGCCGCGTGGTGGAAGAAGGCGACCACCGCACGCTGATGGCACAGGGCGGGCTGTATGCGCGGCTGTGGGCGCACCAGAGCGGCGGCTTCCTGGGCGACAGCCTCGACGAAGACGAGGCCCTGCGCGCGTGATCGCCTGATCCCGTTCAGGCGGCCGGCAGCGCCCCCGCCTCGTACTGCGCAACGAACTCCCCTGACGGCGGGATCGGCTTGATGACGTCGATCAGCACGCCGTTCGGGTCGCGGGTGATGAAGTGACGCTGGCCGAAGGCCTCGTCGCGCAGCGGAAGAAGAATCGGCAGGCCCGCGGCCTTCAGCCGGTCGTGCACCGCATCGGCATCCTCCACCTCGAAGTTCAGCAGCAGGCCGCCCGCCACCTGCCCGCGCGCCGGTTCCGGAATGGTCTCGTGGCGCCCGTCCAGCACCGCGAGGTTCACCGAAGGTTGGCCCTCCAACTGCAGATGCACATACCAGTCGCTGGAAAAGAGCGGCACGAAGCCGAAGTGCGACCGGTAGAAGGCGGCGGTGCCCGCCACGTCTTCGGTCATGACGACGGGGTAGTAGCTCGTGACTTTCATGGAATCGGCTCCTTCATAAAACATACAGGCTGTACGTACGTTAAATACTAACCTACAGACAGCCTGCATGTAAATTACCCCGCATGGCCACCAACCGCGAACGCACCGAAAGCACCCAGCTCGCCCTGCTCGAAGCCGCACGCGCGCTTTTCGTCAGCAAAGGCTACGGCGATACCTCCACCCCCGAAATCGCCCTCGCGGCCGGCATTACCCGGGGCGCGCTGTACCACCACTTCGCGGACAAGCGCGACCTGTTCCGGCAAGTGCTGGCGCGCGAGGCGATGGCCGTCGCGGCCGACATCGAAGCCGCCACGCCCGAGCGGCTGAGCCCGCATGAAGCCCTGCTCCAAGGCAGCGAGGCCTACCTGAACGCCATGACGGTGCCGGGCCGCACGCGGCTGCTGCTGGTCGACGGCCCTGCGGTGCTGGGCATGGCGGAAATCATGGCGATCGACGATGCCAACGCGGCGCACTCGCTGCGCCAGGGCCTGACGCGCGCCGGCATGGGGCGCGGCGAAGTCTCGGTCGATGCGCTTTCGCAGCTGCTGTCGGCCGCCTTCGACCGCGCCGCGCTGGAGATCGATGCCGGCGCCGACGCGAAAGAGGTTCGCGCGGCGATGCGCTGGCTGGTCGAGCAGGCGCTGGGGCCCGACAGGAAGCGCTGAGCGCGCTATCAGGGCTGCAGGCGGTGCGGCTTGTCACTTCGCAAGTCCTACATCACACGCCGCCTGCCGCCGACATTCGCGCACCCTGTGCAGCGCGATGCTGACATCGTCGTCATCAACAACGGAGTCTCGCGTGAATTCCATCATTTACATCGTCGGTCTGGTCGTGGTCGTGGTTGCAGTGCTCTCGTTCTTCGGCCTTCGCTGAGACCGGGCACGCCCCCTACTCCGACACCTGCAGAACGGGGCCGCTCGCGGCCCCGTTTCTCATTGGGAGCCCGCGGCGCGCCGGGCATAATTCGCGCGCCCCGGCACCGTGCGGGGCCTCACTTGCGAAGGGACCCTGTTGACCAACACCGCGCTGCGCGAACCTGACATCACAGATGCGGTGATCACCGAGGCGATCCGGTGGGTCGAACAGAATGGTCCGCTCGACGACGCGCAGGCCATGCGCACCGCCATCGCCTCGCGCAAGACAGACGCCCACGCGCAGATCACCGAACGCGCCCGCCACCTCGGCGAACGCATAGGCCTGCAGCATGAACTTTCGCGCGCCCGCCAATGGGCGCCCTGGGTGCTGACGGCGCTCGTGGCACTCATCGTGATGGCCGGCCTCGGCCTTGCGGGCAACGTGGTCGGCGGCGGCGAGCGCCACATCAACGTGATCGTCGCGCTCGTGAGCCTGCTGGGCCTGCATGCGCTCACGCTGCTGCTGTGGCTGGCGGGGCTCCCGTTACCGCCGGGCACCTTCGGCACCGCATCGCTCGGCTGGATCTGGCTGTCGCTCAGCGCGCGCGTGGCCGGCGGCAAGCGCGGGCAGGCGCCGGTGCTGCTGCGCTCGATCACCGGGCTGCTGACGCGCGCCAGGCTGCTGCCCTGGGCCTTCGGGCTCGTGAGCCACGGCATCTGGTCACTGTCGTTCGCGGTGGTGCTGGCGTCGATGCTGTTCGCACTCGCCTTCCGCAGCTACACGCTGAGCTGGGAAACGACGATCCTCGACCCCGCCTTCTTCGTGCGGGCCGTGCAGCTGCTGGGCTGGGCGCCGGCGCAGATCGGCTTTCCTGTGCCGGATGCGGCCACGGTGCTGGCCTCCACGCCCGCGGCGGCGGGCCAGCGCACCTGGGCGCTGTGGCTCACCGGCTGCATCACGGTCTATGGCCTGCTGCCGCGCCTCGCGCTGGTGCTGTTGAGCGCCGCCGTCTGGAAGCGCCGACGCAAGGCGCTGCAGCCCGACTGGCACGAGCCCTACTTCCGCAAGCTGCTCGCGCGCTTCGCCGCGCTGGCGCCCGCCGCCATCGTCGATGCCGACCCCGGCCGCACGCGCACCGGCGCGCCTGCCGGGCTGCCCGCATCGGACCTGCGCGACGGCCTCTTCGTCATCGGCTTCGAGCTGCCGCCCGACATGCCCTGGCCTCCCGCGACCATTCCGCCTGATGCGGCCATGCACATGGAGCGCATCGACGGCAGCGCCCCGGCACGCCGAACGCTGCTCGACCGGCTCGCGCATGCCCGCCCGCGCACCGTGCTGCTGGCCTGCAATGCCGCATCGAGCCCCGACCGCGGCACCGACCGCTTCCTGCGCGAAGTGCTGGCGCATTGCGGCGAATGCCGCCTGTGGCTCGCGGGCCCGGCCGATGCCACCGCCACGCAACGCTGGCTCGACTGGCTGCGCGACAGCGGCCTGGAAAGCATCGCGGCCAGCGAGCGCATCGACATCGCGCTGCGGCCGAACGAGGCCACCGCTCCATGACGCAGCAGCAACAACCACAGCCCGTCCGCATCGCGGTCGTCGGCCACACCAACGCGGGCAAGACCTCGCTGCTGCGCACGCTCACACGGCGCATCGACTTCGGCGAGGTGTCGCAGCGCCCCGGCACCACGCGCCACGTCGAGTCGGCCGACCTCGAGGTGGAAGACGAAACCGCCGTGCGCTTCTTCGACACGCCGGGCCTGGAAGACGCCGTCGCGCTGCGCGAGCACCTCGCGCGCTTCGACCCGCAGGCCACGCCGCCCGAGCGCATCCGCCAGTTCCTGCAAGGCCCGGAGGCACACGGCGTGTTCGAGCAGGAGGCCAAGGTGCTGCGCACCATGCTCGACATCGACGCGGCCTTCCTCGTCATCGACGTGCGCGAACCGGTGCTGCCCAAGTTCCGCGACGAGATCGAACTGCTCAACGCCTGTGCGCGCCCGGTGCTGCCGGTGCTGAACTTCGTGCGCGACGCCGCCAGCCGCGAGGCGGCCTGGAAAGAGCTGCTGTCGGCCTACGGCCTGCATGTGCAGGTGCGCTTCGACGCGGCAGCGCCGTTCGTCGGTGCCGAGCAGGACCTGTACAACGACCTCGCCACCCTGCTGCGCGACCGCCGCGAGCTGCTGCGCGGCGTGGTCGATTCGCTGCAGGCCGAAGCCGCCGGGCGCCGCCGCTCGGCCTGCACGCGCATCGCCGCGCTGCTGGTCGATGCCGCCGCGGTGCGCCGCACGGTGCAGGCGACCGAGTTCGCCGATGCCGCGCGCCGGCAGACGCTGGTCGCGGCGCTGCGGAAGACCGTGTTCGACAAGGCCCAGCGTTGCACCGACGACCTGCTCGCGCTCTACGGCTTTCGCCAGGGCGACGCCGACGAAGCACCGCTGCCGATCATCGAAGGCCGCTGGACGCTCGATTTCTTCAGCCCCGAAGCCATGAAGGACGCCGGCCTGCGCCTGGGCAAGGGCGCGGTCATCGGCGCCGCCGTGGGCGTGGTGGCCGACCTGGCCGTGGCCGGCATATCGCTGGGTGCGGGCGCTGCGCTGGGTGGCGCCATCGGTGGCGCGGTGTCGCAGGGCTGGGGCCCGCTGGGCCGCAAGATCGCCAACAAGCTGCGCGACGTGCATGAGCTGACGGTCGAAGACGGCGTGCTGTTCGCGCTGGTCGCTTGGCAGCTCAAGCTCGCGCAGGCGCTCGAGGTGCGCGGCAATGCGGCCACGCAACGCATCGCAGCCGAAGCACCGGCCGACGGCGATGCCCCCACCAAGGCCGCCGCCGCGGCCGTGCGCGCCGCGCAGCCCGCGCGCAACCACCCCGACTGGGAAGCGACCGGCGTGACGAGCCGCGCCTTCTGGCGACCGTCGCCGCAGCGCGAGGCCCTGGTCGCCGACTTGTCGAGCCAGCTGCTGCAGGCCTTCGAGCAGCCCTGAGCGGTCTCAGTTCGCGCCAGCCGCCAGTGCCTGCAGCTTGGCGTAGTCGCCCGGCCGCGCGCCCTGCTGTTCCGGCGTCGCACGCTTCGCGATGCGTTCGAGGAACGACTGGCGATTGACCGGCGTCACCGTCATGCCCTTGCCGCGCAGGAACTGCTCGTCTTCCAGCTCACCGGCGATCACGCCGACGTTGGTCCACTTCGCGGTCTCCACGAGCACCTTCTCGACCATCGCCTGCTGCGGCGGCGCAAGCCTGGCCCATGCCGCCTTGCCGATCACGATGCCCAGCGTGTCATAGACGTGTGCGGTGAGCTGCACATACTTCTGCACTTCATAGAGCTTCTTCGACCTGACGATGCCCAGCGGGTTTTCCTGCGCCTCGACCTCGCCCTTCTTGAGCGCACCGTAGAGGCTCATGAAAGGCAGCGTGACCGGCTTGGCATCGAGCGCGGTGGCAAAGAGCTGGTACGAGGCGGCGGCAGGCACATACAGCCGGAGGTCGCGGAAGTCCTCGGGCCTTGCCAGCGGCCGGGCCGACGTGACCTGCCGCGCGCCGTAATACACCGTGGCCACCATGCGGTTGCCGCTCTTCTCGTTGTAGCCCTTCATCAAATCGGCCAGCAACGGGCTCGCCAGGTACTTGCGCATGTGGTCGAGATCCTTGAAGGCGAAGGGGTAGCTGCCCAGGCTCAGCGGCGGATAGCCTTCGGCCAGCGTGGCGTCGCCGACGTAGGCGATCTGCATCGCGTCGTTCGCCAGCATCAGCGGAAAGTCGGCCTCCTGCCCCATCTTCGACGCAGGCACCACCTCGATCCTGATCTTGCCGTCGGACTGCTCCGCGATCTTGCGCGCCGCCAGTTCGGCCTGCTGATGGAAGATGCTGGTGGGCTCGTAGACATGGCCCCACTTGAACTGCAGCACCTGCTGCGCCTGCGCGGCCATTGCGCAGCCCAGCGCCGCCAGCGCGAATGCGGCGCGGCGCCACGGCAAGAAGCTTTTCATCGAGTCTCCCTCGGGTTGAGAACAATCCGGCCCCATGCAAGATCGACGCCACTGCTGCAGGGCCGGCGAGCGGATCGTAAGGAGTCGCGGCAGCCACCGGGAGCGGGTTTGCCCGACTGGGGGTTGCTGGGGTTCGCGCGGCGCTATCGTCGGGCTTGCACCAGAAAGGAACACGCCATGACCGACGCGCTTCGCACCCTTCGCGCCCTTCGCGCCGACATCACAACCCTGCAGGTCGACGCCATCGTCAATGCCGCCAACTCTTCGCTGCTCGGCGGCGGCGGGGTGACGAGCGACCTCGCGGTCTACGAGGCGGCACTGGCATGACCAACGACTTCTACGACGAACTCGCCCCGCTCTACCACCTGATCTATCCCGACTGGAACGAGAGCATCCGCGCGCAGGGCGACAAGCTCGCGCAGCTGATCGATACCGAGTGGCCCGGCGGCAACGCGCGGCGCAGGGTGCTCGACGTGTCCTGCGGCATCGGCACGCAGACACTCGGGCTCGCTGCGCTGGGCCACGCGCTGACGGCATCGGACCTGTCGCCCCAGGAGATCGAACGCGCGCGGCACGAGGCCCAGGCGCGCGGCCTCGATGTGGCCTTCTCGGTCTGCGACATGCGCGAGGCGCACACGCACCACGGCGGCGGCTTCGACATCGTAATGTCCTGCGACAACTCCATGCCGCACCTGCAGACCGACGAAGACCTGCTGGCCACCTTCCGCCAGATGGCCGCATGCCTGCGCCCGGGCGGCGGCTGCGTGGTGAGCGTGCGCGACTACGCAAAGGAAGAGCGCGGCAGCAACCTCGTGAAGCACTACGGCGCGCGCGTGGAGAACGGCCTGCGCCACGTGCTGTTCCAGGTGTGGGACTTCACGGACGGCGGCAAGGGCGAGCACTACGACCTGGGCTTCTTCTTCGTCACCGAAGACCTGGCCACGCACGCCGTGAGCACGCGCGTGATGCGCTCGCGCTACTACGCCGTGTCGACCACGCGGCTGTGCGAGCTGATGCGCGAGGCGGGCCTGGAAAACGTGCGGCGCATCGACGACGCGTTCTTCCAGCCCGTGCTGGTGGGCACGCGGCCCTGAAAGTGGACTGATCGCCTGGAGGTTGCCGGTCACCGTAGCGTCATGGGCCAAACCTAGCATCCGCCAGCTTTCAATCCACTTGCAACGGACGCCGGAACCCAATGACAAAAAATGTGCCCGCACCCGCCCCCCGCCCCATGCGCGCTGCCTTGGTGGCCGTTGCAGGCGGCCTCATGATTGCCGCGTGCGGCGGCGGGGGCGGTGGCCCCTCGATTCCGGCTTTTCCGCCCGCGCCGGCTCCGGCCCCAGCACCGGCACCACCCGCGCCCCCGCCCCCGGCGGCACTGGGCACGCTCGACGGCTCGGTGCCGCTCGTCATTGCTCACCGCGGCCTGCCGGGCCTGTTCCCGGAAGAAACCAGGACCGCCTACGAAGCCGCGGCCGATGCCGGCGCCGATTCGCTCGAGACCGACCTGCACCTCACCAAGGACTGCGTGCTGGTCGCGCGCCACAACCCCTGGCTCAGCGACAACACCAACATCGCGGAGGTGGCCAAGACCAACAGCGCTGTCGCAGCCCGCAAGCGCACCGTGCCGGGCGTGCTCGTCAACGTGAAATATCCGGCCACCCCGGAAAACGGCCCCGCGCAGTACCTGAGCGACCTGACCGACCCGAACGATCCGAAGTCCGTGCTGAAGTCGCTCGTCGTCGACGGCCAGGAACACAAGGACGACTGGTCCATCTCCGACTTCACCATGGACGAGCTGCGCCAGTGGATCCGCGGCACCACCTACGACGCCAGGGACGAGCGCCCCACCGACCTCAACGGCAAGCTGCCGATCATCAGCTTCCAGGAGCTGATCGACATCGCCAAGGCCAAGGGCGCCGCCACCGGCCGCACGTTCTCCGTGTATCCGGAAACCAAGAACCCGATCTGGAACAACGCGCAGGCCATTGCCAACGGCTGCGGCCCGGCCGGCAGCCATCCGCTGGAAGATGCGCTGCTGAAGGTCATGAACTTCAACGACCTGAACCGGAAGGACGCGCCGATCTTCGTGCAGAGCTTCGAGCCCGAGAGCCTGAAATACCTGCGCTCGGCCGGCCTGAAGGCGCGCGCGGTGCAGCTGGTGGACGGCAACGACGTCGACTACAAGACCGGCGCGATGATCTACGTGACCAACGACGAATACACCTTCGTCGACGGCCGCCCCTACAGCTGGACGCTGGCCGGCAACCCGAAGTTCTTCGGCGAAATGCTCACGCCCGCGGGCCTGGCCGAGATCAAGACCTACGCCGACGGCATCGGCCCGTGGAAGCCGCAGGTCATGGCGCACACCATCGTGCCCTTCGTCGCGGCCAACAAGGGCATGGCCGACGTGAACACCGTCAAGCCCACCAGCCTGATCGCCGATGCGCACAAGGCCGGCCTGTTCGTGCACAGCTACACCTTCCGCAACGAAGCCAGGTACCTGGCCGGCATCTACAAGGGCGACCCGACGGCCGAATACCTGGCGTACTTCCGCGCCGGCATCGACGGCGTGTTCTCGGACTTCGCGAACACGGCCGTCGCGGCGCGCAAGAACTACCTGAAGGAAACGGGCCGCTGATGCGCGGCGCGGCGCGGGCAACCGGCTGAACGGCACCATGTACCCGGGCGAACGACTCAACGGATACAGCCACCTGCTGGGCCTGCTGCTGGCGCTGCCGGCCACCGCGCTGCTGCTCGCCAAGACCGTGCCCACCGGCGACCCCGCGCGCATTGCGGGGGCGCTGGTGTTCTCGCTCTCGGCCGTGGCGCTGTACGCGGCCTCCACGCTCTTCCACAGCACGCGCGGCCGCCTCAAGCGCATGTGGGAGCGGGCCGACCACTGCGCGATCTACCTGCTGATCGCCGGCACCTACACGCCCTTCGCGCTCGTCACGCTGCATGGCAAATGGGGCTGGCTGCTGCTCTCGGCGATCTGGGGCGTGGCGCTGTTCGGCATCTGGCGCGAGCTGCGGCCGCCGAAGCCCGGCGCTTCGGCCGAGCCCTCGCTGCCGCTGTACATCGGCATGGGGTGGCTCGGCGTGCTGGCAGCCGTGCCGCTGGCCGCGCGGCTCGACGGTGCCGGGCTGGCCTGGCTGCTGATCGGCGGCGTGCTCTACACCGTGGGCACCATCTTCTACCGCAACCGGCAGGGCTTCCGACACGCGCACGGCGCCTGGCACCTGTTCGTGCTGGCGGGCACGACCAGCCACTACATCGCGGTCGGCTGGTTCGTGCTGTAGCCGGGGCAGTGCCGGCCGCCGCGTGGCAATGCCACACTCGGCACCCCATGGACGCTTCTATTTTTTCCGCCCCGAAGATCGACTGCCACTGCCACATCTTCGACCCCGAATCCTTCGCGTACGCGCCGGGCGTTTTCTACGCGCCTTCGGGCGGCGAGATCGCCACCGCCGATTACTTCATGCAGGTGATGTCGGCCTACGGCGTGTCGCATGCGCTGCTGGTCGGCCCGAACTCGGGCTACGGGACCGACAACCGCTGCATGCTCGACGCCATCCGGCGCGGCGGCGATCGCTTCAAGGGCATTGCCGTGGTGGACAACGACGCATCGGCCTCGCAGTTGCAGGACCTGCAGGCGCAGGGCGTGGTCGGCATCGCTTTCAACATGGCGCTGCTGGGCCTTGCCCACTATGCGCAAGCCGATGCGCTGTGGGAACGCATCGCCGCACTGGGCATGTGCGTGCAGGTCCAGGTGCAGGACGACCAGATGGCAGGCCTGGCGCCGCGCCTGCTGGGCTGCGGCGCGCAGATCGTGGTCGACCACCACGGCCGCCCCGACCTCTCGCGCGGCCTCGCGAGCCCCGGTTTCGACGCACTGCTGCGCATGGCCGACAGCGGGCGCTGCGCCGTCAAGCTGTCGGGCTACGACAAGTTCTCGCGCGAGGCGCTGCCCTTCGCGGATGCCCGGCCCTTCACCGACGCGCTGCTGTCCGCCTTCGGGCCCGCCAACTGCCTGTGGGGTTCAGACTGGCCGAACATCCGCGCCACCCGGCGGCTGGACTACGGCACGCTGCTGGGCGTGCTCGCGCGCAGCGTGCCTTCGGAGGCAGACCGCCGCGCGATCCTCTTCGACACGCCGATGCGGCTGTTCGGATTCGGCGAAGGAAGCGGCACCGGCCCGGCGTGAGGCCGGGGCCTCAGCAGGCCAGCTCGAACACGAATTCGACCGTGTTCGGCGACGACAGCATCGCCTTCGCCTTGGCGGTGGCCTGTTCGCAGCTCTGGCGCCAGGCGCGGGCGTCGGCCAGTTCATGGTCGTTGAGCAGTTCGCCGCTCGGCGCCGTCTCCTTCGACCACGCACGAAAGCAGGCGACCACGCGCTCCGGCGACCCGAGCGCGTCTTCTATCAACCTCAGGAAGACCTGCCGCACCACCATGGTGTCGCGCAGCGTGACACCGTCGCCATCGAGATGCACGGAATAGGGCGGCGGCGCGGTCGAGTACCTGGCGCTCATTGCGCCGTGCCCGCGCAGGGCGCGCCGTTACCCACTGTCCCGTATGACTTGTCCACGCTGACCGCTCCTTTTTATCGTTGCCGAATGCTTGTGCGTCGAAATGAAATGATCTTTCGATGCTAATCGAGTAGCGGCTCGGCAGTAGTAGGAATGGAGTCAATGCCGACTGCTTTCGGCGGCTTTCGTGCACTTTCAGAGCAGCTCAGCCCCCGAGCGTGTTGACGGCGATGCGCGCCGCGGCGGCCACCACGTCGTTGCGGTTCTTCGCATCCTTGTCGGGGAAGGTCAGGTAGACCGCGACCACCAGCGGCGCGCCGGCTGGCGGCCACATCACGCCGACGTCGTTGTTGGTGCCGTAGGAGCCCGCACCCGTCTTGTCGCCCACCTTCCAGCCCGGCGGCACGGCGGCCATGAAGCGTTCGGCGCTTGTCGTGTTGCCCAGCAGCCAGGTCTGCAACTGGCTGCGTTGCGCGCCAGCCAGCGCATCGCCCAGCACCAGCCGCTGCACGCTGTCGGCCATGGCCGCGGGCGTGGTGGTGTCGCGCAGGTCGCCGGGAATGGCGGTGTTGAGCTCGGTCTCCCAACGGTCGAGCCTGAAGACCTGGTCGCCGATGGTGCGCGCGAAGGCGGTCACGTCGGCCGGGCCGCCCAGCATCTTCATCAGCAGGTTGGCGGCTGCGTTGTCGCTGTACTGAATGGTGGCGGCGCACAACGCGGCCACTGTCATGCCGTCGGACACGTGCTTTTCGGTGACGGGCGAGTTGGGAATGATGTCGGCCTTGCCGTAGCTGATGCGACGCGCCAGCAGGCTCGGGTCTTTGGCGCTGCGCTCCAGCACCGTGGCCGCCAGCATCAGCTTGAAAGTGCTGCAGAACGGAAAGCGTTCATGCGCCCGGTGCTGCAGGCGCGCGCCGCTGTCCGTGTTGAAAGCCACCACCCCAAGGCGCCCGCCACAGGAGCGTTCGAGTTCGGCGAGCTGGGCCTCGGCGGAAGCCTGCGGCCCCTTTTGCGACCATGCGGTGCAGGCGGAGGCGAGCGGCAGCACGGAGGCGGCGAGCAACAGGGTGCGGCGCTGGACGGGTGAGTTCATTTCTTCTTTGCTTTCTTTCGGCGAGTGGAGTGGGTTGGATGGCACGCCGGCAATCGTAGGAGCGCGATGCCCGGCGCTCCAGCGCGCCGCCTCGGTTCTGCGTCTCCGGTGTATCGGCTGTAACTCGCTTCGGCCGAGCGGCGCCCTTGGTCGCATGGCGCCGTGGCGCGCAAATCGCGCAGATCACGTAATTGCCAAAAGCTGCATTTGTTGGCGCGAATCGAGGCTCAGTGGCGCGCCCTCAGGCCAGGCCGCCCCGCTCTTCTCTAGAGTGGATGCCCCTGTCACCAAACACCCCGCCATGGGGGCATGAAAGGCATCACCCGACCCGCCGCATCGACGAACACGCAAGCAAGCAAGTAACGAACAAAAGGCGACGGCCAAGGTGCGGTAACACCTCAGCCGTCTAACCAAGCGACGTGCCCATCTTTAAAGGAGAGCACACCAAATGGCTGGACCGAATATAGCCCGGCGCCCCGCGCCGGCACCCTCCCCCAACGTCAATGCGCAAGAGCCCAGCGACCTTCTGGAAAACAAGCTGGCGCAACTGAGATCGCTGACATGGATCTGCTACGGCGGCGGCATCGACTGGCACGACGGCGCAGGCCCGCAACACCTGGACAACGTGCTGTGGCTCGTGGCTGACCTGGCGCTGGAGACCCAAGAGTTGCATCAGCGCAGCGAGGCTGCGCGGCTCGCGGGGCGCTGAGGACTTTTTTTGCGCTGACGCGGCAATGGCCGCAGAAAGCCCGGCGCCAGTGCGCGCCGGGCAACTCGATCACTGGAAACAGTTAAGTGTTTCCACCGGGCGCCTGGCCTGAATATGGGATGTTATTCAGGTAACTGAAATTTACACTGGCCGAATGCAATCGTTCATTCGACCCCGCCTCGCTCTCGCACTCAGCGCACTCGTGTTTACAGCTGCATGCAGCAGCGTTGTCAGAACGACCTTGCCTTACCCCGCGGTGCAAAGCTCGAGCCTTCTCACGCAATACGTGTACGCATTGCGCGCCGCCGAACAACGCCAGATCGCATACCCCGACGAGCCCCTGTGGCTGCGCGACGAAGGCGGCCGCAGCGTAGACACCTCGCTGAACGCCGACAACGCCGCAATGGTGTTCTACGCGCTCGCCAACGGCGGCCCCGGCAATGAACGCATCACGAGCGAAATTCTGCAAACGCTGCCACCGATGCTGCAACGGTATGAACAGGCTTATGAGAAGAGCCAGGGTAAGTGGTACCAGGACGAGTACGTCGAGACGATTGGGGTGCAACTCGCAATGCTGAGTCTGCTGCCGGCGAAGCTGGCGAATCAGGCTGCGAGAAAGAGCAGCTTGATTGCGAAGGCCAATGAAATGGCGAAATCTGAACAGTTGAAAGCGCCAGCTAGAGAGCGGTTGCAAGTGCTGGTGCGGAGATATGGTTAGGAGCCTTATGAATATCCAAAACCGCAGTGTGTTTGCATCGTATGAAGGTCCGGCGCGAAGTCAGCTTAGGCTGGAAAGCTGCCGGGCGCAGATCCAGAAATGGACGACTGCTGCGACTATGAACAGATATTCAGCGGGGATCTCCATCGCGAAACATGAGCCCCGCTAAAGCGGCCACTAAGTGATCCCGGTGGTTCATCCCGCTATTTATCGGCTTTGGTTGCGCGCATCGTCTTCCGACAAGCGGAGTCTCCTGTTCGTGCTCCAGAAAGCGAGCGATTGGTCGTTGGGCATGGTGGCCAAAGCTAGTCATCAACTCAGCTTCGAGTCACTCGTGGCAAGCTGCCTGGGCTGACACGTATGCCAAGACAAGCTGAGCAATCGGTACAGAACACCACTCATTGACAAAAAAACTTAAGGAATCGTATGGAACCCGCCATGACTTCCGAGCAAGCGGCCAAGATTTTGAACGCCGTTGCGAAAATGGAGGCTCGAGACTGGATCGCCTTTGGTGCCCTCATAGTTGCTTTCATCACATTCCTCATTAAGGCACGAGTCGACGGTCGAATCGCACGCCATCGGGAGACGATTGGATTCTTGGAGAAGAAGACGAAAGACTTGAGCGCTGAATGGAAAGCCCTGCAAACCATGCCTCCAGGTGCGGAGGCTGACGAAGCAGCGAGCGCGCTGTTCGGCATGCTGGACACCGTGGCGCTGTTGATCAAGAAGCGGGCGTTTGATGGGGAGCTAATCTACAACTACTGGTGGAAATATTTCTATTCCCCCCTGTATGAGCCAAACGTTTCCAAGTGGATCGAACGGGTACGAGCGAAAGACAAGACGACCCTAGAGCACTACTGCAATCTACACAACAAATGGAGGCCGCGGATAGAACGAGAGCTTGGTGTGCGGCCTGCAGCACCCCCCCGTCAGCAGTAGCGGCCCGGGCCCCCAGCGCCGTACAACCTCCTCCAAACTAGGGTCTAACCCGGTGGCTAAAACCGACTATGCAATGAAGGTCCACTGCTTGGCCTCATTCTGCCTCCTAGTGCTGATGTCGCGATCGGGTTGCACACATGGCCACGGCGCCGTCGCTATAGCAATGTATGCGCGCCAACCATCAGCGCTTTTACAGTCACAGCCAGCCAATCGAGGTGGGCATCGAAATCGGCAATCGTCTTGGTGGTGTCCGGCGTGTTCGTCGTCGCACTGAAACGGAAGTCATCTGGAGGTGGCAAGGCATTGCCGGCAGACGTTGCATATCCGACGCGGGACAGGTTAGATCGATGACTCACACGATTCCGAAAAGTCATGAAGAACTGCCATTCGGGAGCAGCCGCCAGCTTGGTTAGCTCGATGCAAAGCTGTGTAGCCTTGGGATTGGTAGCAAGCTTCTGTGCAAGCCACGTCGGGTCTGAGCCGCTCTTCTGCGCCTTGAGGTCAAAGGGTATTCCAGCTACTGAGGGCAAGCTGGCAACAGCGGCGATTGAATAGATCGTGCTTTCGATGCAGGAGACCACGGCCGTCAGTAGACCGAACATCTGCTTGTCCGTCTCGTACTGTTCTTGGTGTGAACCACCGTTCTTCGTATGCATCACGAAGGTTTTGAGCTCATCCCAATATTCCAGGGCCTGCCGGAATCGCCTTCCCGTCAGATTTGACGCAGCCAGATGTTCCCACGCCGGATCGCCAACAGGAACTGCTGCAACAAGTTTGCTGGCAGCCGAACGCCAAAGGGAGTATTCGCTGCAAGGGAAGCTTGCTGGCATATCGATGCAGTTGCTAGGGCAGTAGGGCATGAGTAAGCGTAGCACCGTGTGCTTCGCTCTTTGCCATTGACGGCTTGACCACTTCATCAGGCAAAAGGCCGTTGCGAGCGAGGACGTCGATGCGTTGGTCAAGCAAGCGCGAGCGACCGCAACTGGCGGCGATCTCAGCCATTCAGTTCAGTTTCGATAAAGGCCGCAACCGCTGCAAAGCTGCCCTGAAGCACCAAAGCCCGCCACCTCCGCCGCCGCCGCCGCCCGCACCATCAATTCTTCGCCACAACATCCGCCAGCACAGGCCCCCTCACCAAGCAGAGTGTCAGCCAGCGATTGCCGCAGGAAAAAAACCAGCACCGGTATCCGAGTTCTGCCTGCACCCCCTGCGCGACACACCGGGCTATGCTCCCCGACCACATGCCGCGACAGAACGCCTCCCCCTCTTCTCTCCCGCACCAAGCCAAGTCAGCCCTGGCCGCCCTGTGCCTCGCCAGCGCCTGCGCGCCGGCACTCGCCGCCCCAGGCTGCCTCGACACCGCCCTCCAATCCCCCTCCCCCGCACGCGCCCTCGCCATGGCCACCTTCGCCACGCAGGAGCACGAAGCCTTCGGCGGGCAGACGATGGATGCCGAGGGCCGCATGACGACGGACGGCGACTCCGAAGCCGAGGACACGCGCCGCACGGTGCCGGGCCTTGCGCCCTGGGAGCGGGTGGTCGGCTACTGGCAGGCGGTCGATCCGCTGTTGCCTTCGCGAGTGCGCTACGGCGGGCTGCGGCCGGCCTACCGGCAGTTGCTGATGCAGTCGCTGAACGAGGCTTCGGCCGCGCGCCTCCAGGGCATGGGCGTGGGGCCCGACGAGGGGCTGGACTCGCCGGAGCTGCGCGCGGTAGATGTCGCATTGAAGCGGGTCGCGGTGATCGACACGCCGTGGTCGGCGGCCTTCATCAGCTGGCTCGCGCGGCAGGCGGGGTTGGCGGGAGACGAGTTCGTCTTCTCCGAAGCGCACGTGGACTACGCGGGTGCCGCGTGGCAGGCAGGCATCGAGGAGCAGGCCGGGCGCCCGACGCGCTACGCCCTGCGTGCCTGCGACCTGACGCGCACGCCGCCTCGCGTGGGCGATCTGGTCTGCCAGGCGCGCGGCGCGGGCGCGGACCTGGACACTTTCGACAAGATCGGCGAGGTGCTGGCAACGCGGCCCACCGGCGGCGATGCGCTGCCGATGCATTGCGATGTGGTGGTGGCCGTCGATGCGACGGGCTTCGACACGATTGGCGGCAACGTGCTGCAGTCGGTCACGCAGCGCCGGCTGGACTTTGCGCCGGGCACGCGCTGGCTGGACCCGAGCTACCTGCCCGAGGGATGCACGCCCGGCGCGGCGGGGTGCATCGACCGCCACATGAGCCGGCAGCCGTGGTCGCTGCTGCTGCAGTGGCGCTGATCGAGAAACAAAAAAGCGCGCCGCTTACTTGTAGTACGCCTCGACCTTGCCCTTGAGCTTGAGCAGCAGGGGCTTGCCCTTGCGATCAAGCGTCTTGCCGGCGGGAACCTTGATCCAGCCTTCGCTGATGCAGTATTCCTCGACGTCGAGGCGCTCCTTGCCGTTGAAGCGGATGCCGATGTCGCCTTCGAAGGCGGCCGCCAGGTGGTGGGGGCTGCGCGGGTCGGAAGACAGGTGGTCGGGAA